>JAHFAB010000313.1 GCA_023250795.1 Bacteriovoracaceae bacterium | reverse complement strand
CCTGCGCCAAATTCAACCGCTTTGAGATTTTTTTGCACACTCCAGCGGAATCCAAGTCGATAAAGCTCCGACCAAATCGAAGCCATTCGAAAAAGATTGGGCGGCATGAAATAGAGCAAATAAGCGAGTCGTAAGTTTATTGGATTTGAAGTGTTTTTCCAATAGGCATCAAGCCCCTCTGTTTTCTCCGTTTCAATTCGGTTAAAGAGTTGAGAAAGTTTCAGGAGGTGTGGGGTAACCGCTCGAAATAAAAAGCGGGAGGACTGAAGGGAGTCTGGATCCGGAATGAGCCCATTCTCATGTGAAAAAGCTGAAATCAGCTCCTCAAAAGGCATCCCAAACGCCGTAGATAAAGGTTCTGGTACCCTCATTGCAGTTTTCTCCCCCATATTGATCCTATTCGTCAACTGAATGATTTTAGGGTAAGCTACTCCGCGATGTCTTTTCCCGGGAGATCTCCTAGATTATTACAGCGACTTGCCTACAAAAATACAGATCTGCCTCCAAAAGTCCTCATTTTAGGTCCTTTAGTTGGGGCAGACCTAATCGCTGAGCAATTAGAAAAAGAAGGATTTGAGAGTTTTGTTTATGAAAGAACTGGAAAACCGCTGCCATTATTAACCGATCCAAATGCATTAGAAATCCTAAAAAAAATATTGATTGATTTCCGGGATAAAGAAATTGAGACAGCACAGGATCCCCTGTTTTTGAATTCTCTTTGGATCCACCCGGGCATTAGCCATTGGGCTGACCGCCCAGAATTGGCTCAATTAGTACAACGATTGGGGTTTAACTCCTTTTTTCCCCCGATCAAAGTGATGAACTTATTCTCTAACAGAATCAATCTGCTTTCACATGCTGAACCCTTGGGCATCCCACACTTAGTCCTGAGCTTTGACCCCATCTATAGTGTACGCGAATTCGAACGTTTCATACGCAAATGGAAATACAATTATCCTATCGTTCTAAAATCAGCAAAATGCCAAGATAGATCTGGGATTTTTGTTCTCCATCAAAATCAAGACTTTGAAAATAAAATCACTCTTTGGTTTGAACAACTCAGACTATCAGTTGGAGAGGTGATGGTGTTTCCTGAAAAATATCTAGAAGAATCCCGTCACCTCATTGTTCCATTTGCGAGATTCAAAAATGGAAGTTTTCAGGTTTTTCCAAAAATAGACTCTTCACTTCAGTCAAAATACAGTAAACTCATTGAGTTTTGTCCCCCACTGGGGATTGATCCCAACGTAGATGAAAAAATCAATTCTATGACTGAAAAACTCTTAGATTTCACAAAATATGTAGGAGTTGGGTATTTCGAATTTTTAGTAGATAGCACCAGAGCTTTTTTTCTAGGAGGGCAAGCCTGTTTAAACACGGGTTTTCACCTCTGGGAAAAAATTTCAGAGACAAAAGCTATTACATGGCAGTTAGCCGCATTTGATGAAAAAAAATACTTTGTAAATCCGATTCAGAAAACAAAACTCAGTGGGGTTTCAATTAGAATTTTAGCTGAAGACTCTATTCTCCAACTTCCTCACCCTGGATTTGTTCATGAATTATCTGAAAAAAGAGAATGGAAGTTTAAGGATGGAGAAACAGAACTCCACCTGCCCATCAAATCAGGTGATACAATTGATTTTAGAAATAATGGAATTTTGGGGATTTTATTTGCTTTTTCAGACCATTTTTCTAAAAATATCTTCAACGCTCTCAACTCTCTAAATGAAACTTGGATTACAGGATCACTACAGACTAATGCCCGGTTTCTTTCAGAACTCCTCTCACACCCTTGGGTCAAAGAAGGTATATTTCACACGGGATTTATAGAAGAAGACTTCATACCCGAAATGAGACCCACGCAAGAAATCACACATAGACTTTTCGGTTCACTTTGTACTTATTTGCAAACGCAAGAAATCACAAATTGGTCTGTAGGAGAAGAATGGGTAAGACCAGAACCAAAAGAAATTATCTGGAATGAAGGTCCCAACCATTTTATTCATATGGGATCTATTGGCCTTTCGGGAACAATAAAGCTGATCAATGCAGAAACCTCAAGAGTGTGTTGCTTCCCTATTGCAACGAGAAGATGGCTTGTCAGAATTGGACCTTGGGTGATGTTGGTAAAGGGACATTTGCCTACTCAAAATAACTCTCCTAAACATCTTTTAGCCCTCACAACTGGAAGAGTTCACGCAATTCTTTTTCGAGAAAATGTAGAGATTAAGCCTCACGAACCCATTGTTATTTTAGAATCACTTCACTTATTGGTCTCGCACGCTTTACCCATCGGTGCTAAAATTAAAAAATGGAAAATCAAAGCTGAGGACATAGTACAAATGGGTCAAATACTTGGAGAAATCGAATAATGGCAAAATATTCTAGATGTGTCTCAGTTCCAGGAAAATCTTCCCAAGCACTCTATGAACAACTCTCTTCAGACATTGACCGATTTCTTGCTAAAATTTCGATTGGAAAAGTTGAAGTAACCCGTGATGAAAAAAATAAGTCTTTCGACGTAAAATCTTCACTCCTCAAAGCTGTTTTGACCTGCCAAGAAGAACAAATTTTAGTGGAAGCTGAACTCAGTTTTTTAGCAATGCCATTTCGCTCTAAAATCGACACAGGCATAGATAAATGGATTGAGAGAACATTTCAAAAATCATGAAACAAGATACAAGTTTGTTAAAATCAGCTGGCCTCATGGGGATTGCCACTTTTACAAGTCGAATCATGGGACTGGTGCGAGAACAAGTTTTTGCAATTCTGTTTGGAGCAGGAAATGCAACCGATGCGTTTAATATCGCTTTTCGAATCCCTAATTTACTCAGAGATTTATTCGCTGAAGGAGCTATGAGCGCCTCGCTCATCCCCACTTTTACACGAGTGAGAACCGAAGAGGGGGAGGATCGAGCATGGAGAATTGCCGGACTCGTTTTTCGAGTTTTATTTGGGATTGCTGCGATTTTAGCCCTATTGGGAATTTTATTCGCGCCTTCACTCGTTAGCCTATATGCGTCTGCCTATAAAAATATCCCAGGAAAATTTGAACTCACCGTTCTCATGACTCGGATTATCTTTCCATTTTTTCCACTCATTGCTCTGGCCGCCGCTTTTATGGGAATCCTAAACGCCTGTGGCAAATTTTTCATCCCCTCCTTTGCACCCACCTTGTTTAATCTCACTTCAGTAATTGTCGGTGTGATCTTTTATTGGATTCTCCCACGTCACGGAATCCAACCCATCGTAGGAATGGCCATAGGAGTTGTGGTTGGCGGCCTGGTTCAGGCCTTTTGCCAGCTTCCAGCTTTATATCACGCAGGCTTTGGACGCCCATCTAAAATCCAGGGGGAAAATCTCCCCTGGTACAAAGAACCCGCACTGAAACAAATGTT
>JAHFAB010000312.1 GCA_023250795.1 Bacteriovoracaceae bacterium | reverse complement strand
CTCGCCCACTTGGATGGTGCGTTTCCAGGTCCAATAGAAGTCTGTGAGTGGACCTACAGATACCCAAGCCAACAGTTTATTTTCTTTGTACGCCAATACACCTACATGAAAATGAGCACGAACTTTCTCAAAAATAATGGCTCGATTTTTCTCTGGAGCTTCTTTTTGCTGTTTCTCCCAATCTGCCATCGAAGTCCATTTTTGATGCCAAAATGCACAATAGCAGCCCCCGTCGGCTTGGCAACGAGTCAGTGATTCATAATCAGAGAAATTACTCTCCGTCAGCTTTTCGATGCGTATTTCGGTGCTCATAGAAATTTTTTTCATTTTAGATCCCTCAATACAGTTTCTGCATTCTTGTCAGATGGAAATATCGGATAGTAAACCCGCTGGATTTTCGCATCTCGAATGACCCAAGCCATTCGCTTAATCAGGCGTTCTCCTGCAAATGTAAATTCTGGAAGTTTCATGGAGTTCAAAAGCAGATGATTCTCGTCACTCACAAGTTCAAATGGAAGGTGATTTCGTTCTGCTATTTCTTTGAGGATTTCAGGTCTCTGTACACTCAGTCCAAAAACTTTAAAACCGATCTTTTCAAAATCTCCACTTAAATCCCGAAAACCACAAGACTGTGGAGTACAGCCACGCGCTCCTGGAATTTGATCCCAAAGCTCTTGGTTGGGGTTTGGTTCAAGGGGTGTGCCTGCTCGTGGAAATATGAAAAGAACCGTTGGACTACGAAACTCTTCTGACAGAACACACCTTCGTCCCGATGACGTGGTCAGCTCAATTGCCGGAATTCGCGCGCCTTCAAGGTGATTGGCTGCACCATCATTTTGTGGAACAGGTAGGTTTGGTAATAATTCGTACATATTGGTGCCCTTGGATTATCAGATATTATCTAGGCTGACAATTGTTCAAAGCTTGAAAAAGTCCTTTGGATACTGTTATGGTTTTTTAGCTCGAAACAATACGAACTGATCTCCTGGCCTTCCGGTCACCTCATCCAATTCAATCTGAAATCCGGCACTTTGCAGTAGGTGGCGATTTGTATGTCGATCATAATGAGACCAGTACATTGGGGCCCCATGCCAGTTCTCATTCATCTCATAAGGGTTGTCGTTTAACCCCAAGGTTCCAAGAAACACTCCATTACTCTTGAGACACTTAAATATTTTTTCTAAAAGTTGAAAATGTTTTTCCCTCGGCACATGGATGATTGCAAAGAAACTGATTTGACAACAACCTGTGGGGTGTCACTTATGAGTAAGGAACAACAATGCTTAAGAGCATTTTTATTATTATCATACTTTAGAAGAGTGATTGCTTCTTCGAATGACGCCCATTTATAGTCAACATGTTCTCCTGATAAGTCTAATTTACAGTCAATACTAATTTCAGCCAGATAGACAATCTCATCAATTTTTGTAACACTGCTGGCATAATGAGACTGCCACTCTGGCTCCACAGGAAATGAATATGAAAAACCTGCTTCTTTCAAAGTTAATGGAACCATCCCAGTTTCCTCTAAAAGTTCGCGCTTTGCTGCTTCAGGCAAAGCCTCATCTTTAAAGGGTGCACCTGTCACGCCCTGCCAAAAGTCACCACGGTCCGATGGGCGCTTAAGCATTAAAAATTCACAGAGCCCATTTTTCACTCTGTAACAATAAACCAAGACTTGTTTTGGTTCCCTGAACATATAAAGGAGCCTCGCATAAAAACCTGCAATCGAGAAGGGTCAAAGCTAAAAACCTAGGCCAAAAAAATTTGGATAATTACAAGTCCTGTGAGTTATGTAAAAACATGCTTATGGTTTCTTTGACAGCCCTCACAATCGAAACACTCCCCCAGTTCAGAAACCTGCTTGGCTCAAAGGAGTTTGGTGGGTGTTTCTGCGCAGTTTGGAGAAGCCATGGTGAAGACTGGGAGTCAAGGTGTCGTGATTTGTCTCAGCCCAATTTCTTTATTACAGAAAAAAGTATCCGAGATGGTTGTCACGTTGGATATTTGGTTTACGAAGATCAGAAACTCATCGGTTGGACTGTAAGTGGACCCAAAACTGCATTTCCATTTTTAAAGACAAAACTTGGCAGCCGACTATCAGAGTTTACAGATACGGCTTGGAGTGTGGGTTGTATCGCATTAAGCGAAAGCGCCAGAGGGGAAAACCTGTCAGAACACATTGTAAATGCTGTCATAAAAGAAGCGAAAGTGCACCATGCTAAATCGCTTGAGGCCTACCCCTCAAGGCCCTGGGATGAGCCTAGGAGTTATCGAGGCAGCCATAAACTCTATGAGCGAATGGGTTTTACTGAGATAGCCTCTGAGAAAGATGGGCCAACTGATATTGTTTTAATGAGAATGTTACTGTGCTAGCCTTTATTTTTTAAAAAATTACATGAAAACACTTTTATTTGATTTAGACGGAACACTCGCAGATCCTCTCAAAGCTTTTAAGAGCTGTGTTTACTTTGCTTTTGATCAATTACAGATCTTAAGACCTCTAGAAAGCAGCCTAAGACCCTGCATTGGTCCTCCTCTAGAAGATTCATTTTTAGGGCTATTAGGTGAGTCGAATAAAAATAGACTTCAAGAGTTGATTTATTTTTATCGTGAGCACCATAAAAAAATAGGAATTTATCAATATGAATTTTATCCATATATTGATGAAGCCTTACAAGGGCTACAAAATAAATATCAACTATTTGTTGTGACTTCGAAGCCTTGGATATTTGCAAAACCTCTCTTAAAACATTTCTCTAAGGAAAAATATTTTAATAAAATCTATGGGAGTGAAGTCAGTGGTGAAAGAGCAAAAAAAACTGAACTTATAAAATTTGTTCTCACTCAAGAAAGTTTAAATGCTCATGAAACTATTATGATAGGTGATCGACTTCACGATATTGAGGGTGCAAAAGAAAATGGGGTCTATTCAATTGGGGTTACTTGGGGCTATGGTTCTTACTCGGAGTTAAAAAATGCAGGCGCAGACCAGATTTTCTCTAAAATAAGTGAGCTTAATAAAATTGAAAACTACATCACCCCAAAGATCAGATTTTAAAATTAGAATCTAACCGTCTCACCCTCTCCGCATCCAAAAATTCCTGTTTTTCTTTTTTCCATATCTCTTCTTTTATAAGTACAAACACTTGAACCATTGCCTTAGGGTTTACATGGGTGCAGTATATTTAAGCCGCCAACGCCAATTCAATTCCATTAAATTTCGCCACCGGAGCAAGCGTCTTTTTCGGCCCAGTTTCTCGTAATTCAATCAGGCCAAAATCTGCCAAGAACTTTACGTCTGAATAGACATTCTTAAAGTCCTTTTTGATCGCTTTGGCGAGTGCAGAGATCGACTTTGGCTTGAGATTTGGAATGATCGCTAGAATCTGAAGCCTTGGGGGAGAAAGA
>JAHFAB010000008.1 GCA_023250795.1 Bacteriovoracaceae bacterium | reverse complement strand
GTAAGAACGTTATGGATACCCAGTTACCCATCATATTGAAAATGTTTCCAAAAACATCTGCAATAATAACAGTTTTTCCACTTTTCGATGAAATCAAAGCATATTTAAATATCGTTGTTACAATCAAAAATACCGAGACTAATACCTGCAATTTTAAATAAGGTTCCGAACCACTCACTGTTTCTAGATTTAAAAATACAATAATAGACTTTGCAAATAGATGGAGTAAAGAGAAAGGAAGGAATATGAGACTTATCGCAACTGCTAGTGAGCCAGTTAGAAGCTGATTGATCTCCTGGTCATTTTTGGATTTTGCAAACAAAACAAGCAGTGTGTAACCGAAGATTATCCCCGTTGTAGTTGCAAAAAACGGGATGTAACTGATCAATACATGGGCATGTAAATGCTCAGGAGAAATCTTGGATGCAAATATTTGATCGACTATGGAGTAAGTGCGACCCAAGAGCCCAATAATGGTAACATTTAGAGCAAGTCTACCGATTTCTCGCATTTTGGTAAAATGAATATACACTCCCAATGCAAAAGGGGGTAAACAAAAAACCGATTCGGGATTACTTCGCAGAACCGAAAAAATCTTGACTAAAAATACAACTTTATGCGATATTCCTGGCAGAGGTAATTGTAATGAAAAACTCGATTAAGGCATTATTAGTTATGGTTTTGTCGTTATTGGGTCTTAATGCACTAGCCGATCAGGTGCAGACAGATCAGAGTAAAAGTCTAAAGGACAGGTCAATACTAGAAAAGGGTAGTGGAAACGTTGGCATATAAAGAAAAATAGCGTTGAAAATCACTCTTCATGAAACTCTCCTTAAAAGGAAAGTGGTGTTTTACTTTTCTTTTGTGTGTAGTTTTCTTTATTTTAGTTTTGCAGATAATGAAAAACCACCAATCTAAAAAATCTTTAATTACGCTTTGGTCTACGCATGCCCCTTTTTCAACAGACCCTTTGGAATATGATGTAATTTCTCATCACATTTGCTTTCGGTCTATTTTAAGCTCAGTTATTTCGCAATACCACCTCGGAAAGTACGAAGGTATTTTAGCAGAAAGCTGGGACCCCTTTGACGAATACAAAGGTTGGAAATTTGTTATCAGAAAAGATTTACATTTTGAAAACGGGGATGAAATTACTCCAGACCACATTGTCCGCTCTTGGATGAGAATGGCTTATTTACAAAAAAAGAAAAACTCTCATAATGGATTCTTGGAGTTATTAGATGGATTTGAAAGAATCACAAGTCCCAAATCATCCATACGAGGAATACAAGTAAAGGATCAGACCATTACGCTATATTTTACAAAACCATGTAAAAAACTATTAGAAACAATTAGTTTTGGGCTTTATTCAGTAATTCATCCAAAAAATTATGACGCAAATACAGGAGAATGGAAAAATCCAAAAAAAGTCATCTCATCAGGAGGCTATAAAATTGATTCTTGGGGAAAAGAAAGTATAAAACTTAAAAGACGCGAAGATTTTTTACCTGAAATAAGACATCCTCAAGCTCCAGAAAATGTTTTCATTACGTGGGATCCGGAAAAAAAACTTGATTCTGATCTTATCTCTGGAGGTTCTAATGAAAAAAAGTTAGGGACTAACAGAGTCTTTCAGGGGCCCGTTATTTCAAATATCGCATATGTGATTTGTGCTTCTTGGACAGATGCTAATAGTATTTGTCACAACCTTGAAAACAGAGTCCTTTTAAGAAATGAATTCTATAAAGCATTAATACAAGATGGAATTAAACCAACCTTTTCTTTTTTCCCTTTGACAATGGCTAACGTTAGGGAGTCCCTATTCAAAACTGAAAACAACACAAATTTTTTTACAAATTCCAAGAAAAAATTTACATTAAGATATGTTCATACTTGGTTCAAAAACCCTTTTTTTGATCCATTTGATATAGCTATGGAAAAGATTGCAAAAAAATTAAACCTAAAACCGAAAAAGAAAAATATTACGCAACAACAGGTTCAAAAAGAAAAAGATCCTCTTTTAAAAACACAGACTTTTGACGTCGCCATGTTGGGAACAGGCATACTTATCGATGACCCTATGGCAGATATTCGCTTTATGTTCCTATCAAAGGAAGGGATTAGGCTTTCAGACATTGATGGCAGTATTCATAAAGAACTTGAACAAGAAAACTTCGATCCTCAAAAAATTAATGAACTTATCTGGGATCAAGCTGTAGTGTGGCCTGTAGGTCATTTTTCTTTTGGTATTTGGGCAAAAAAACACATTGATTTTTCTGAGATTAACACCGTTTTGCCTCCCATAGATTTCCAATGGATAGGGTTAAAGAATTGAATCTTGCAGCTTGGAAATATAGAAATATTCTGGATTGCAAGGATAGTCCTATAAAAAAGATAAGCATTAGCAAGAGAGAAATTGCTCCAAACAAAATGGGTTACGAAGCCCTTGCCTATTTGAATGTACCATTTTTTGAAAAAAATATAATCTATGGAACAGCTGCTGGTACTGGGAGTAGCATATACAGATACGAAGCTTGTCAAACCGCTATCTCAGAGGCGTTAGAAAGATGGGCTTTTATTGATACCTATAAAAGCCAAAATGCTTCACAGTACTTTTTTGATGTTGATCCCTCAACATCAGGAATGGCTGCTTTTCCAGGACTTACTAAACATTCTGTTAGGGGTATTGCTCTATCTGAAGCGATTGAAAGATGGAGCGTTTGCGCATGGTGGGAAGAAAAACTACAGACCAAGTCATTGCATGTTTTAGATCCAACCATGATGGTTACTAAACCATTGGCATTAAACTCCATAGATTCAAAAAATATTTTAGAAAACATTACTCCCCATAATGTCGGTATTTTAGAAATTGATTCCCCATGGGTAGAATATTCAATAACCATTGTATTCACAAAATCAAAAACTACAAACACCTACGCTTATGGGTTTGCGTCCTGTAATAGTTATGAAAAATCTTACAAAAAAGCCCTCATTGAACTATGGAGAAACATCTATGTATTGGATCTTTTTTTTACAAAAGAAGCGTCTAGCCTTAATAAAGTCCAAACAGCACAAGAAAAAAGACTCTTATACTTTGCCTCCAATAATGGGTTTAAAAAATTTATTTCTTATATAAATAGATCTCACAATAACATGTCTAAGCCGGCACTTTTATTGGATACTGAGATTAAGGGGGCATGGAGTAAATATGCGACTGTCTGGCGCTGCCTGTTTGACCCAAGTTTGCTTAATCATACGGCATCAGGAGAAGATTATTTTATGTTTTAATGACCACCAATATGTAAAAGATCGACCGGTAAAACAAAATTACTAAGTTTACCTTCTTTATTTGCTTGTATTTGTAATATAAAAATGGTCTATATTAATTATTTAATATGATAATTATAAGAAAATACTCCCCCCTTTTAATAGCCTTAACATCAGTTTTGTCGTGTGTAGTTATATTTCGTTTTTACCTTACTCAATCATCACACCAGTTTGCTGTGGATTTTGAGAAACAAAATTTATCTGAATTAAATTCGTCAGATGTGTTTTCTTTAGCCACCCGATTGAATCAGCTTTCAAGCTCCTATCATTGGGTTTGTGCGGTTGGCTATAGAGGTGAAAACGAGTTCTACCGTAAGACAACTGGGGCCTGTGGAGAAGGTCTTTTTCAAACAGTAACCACTATTATAGGCCATACTCAAGAGCCAATAGAAATACGTTTTACATTTGAGCTTCCAAAATCACTTCAGTTTTCATTTGTAATTTTTGTATTTTTTCAAGGATTACTTTTGTTTTCTCTCAATATGAGTGCAAAAGCAGCTGAGCGAAAAAAATTGGAAGCTGAAATAAGGTTAGGTAAACTTGCAGCCCAACTCGCGCACGACATCCGCTCGCCGCTCGCAGCGCTCAACGTGATAGAGCCAGATCTGCAAACATTGCCAGAAGACGCCAGAGTATTGCTGAGAAGTGCTATTGGTCGCATACGAGATATTGCCAATAATTTGCTAGATAAAGATCGAGAGTTTCATCAAAAAGCCAACCACGACTCAAAAACAACACAAGACGCAGCCCATGATCCTACTCAAGACCCAGCAATAACGCACGCAGAACCCCTCTCTGAGCATCTCCTCTCTAGCCTCATTGATCCCCTAATCACAGAAAAGCGTATGCAATATCGCTCGCAGATGGAGATCGAAATTGAAGCTAATATAGACGCCACTTCGTATGGGTTGTTTGCAAATATACAGCCGACCGAGTTCAAAAGAGTTTTGTCCAATCTCATTAATAACAGCGTGGAGGCTTTGGAAGACGTGGGGAAAATTTCGCTCAGTTTGTCTGGCGGGGATCATAAAATCCAGATTCAAATACAAGACAACGGAAAAGGGATTCCCCCTGAAATCTTAGAAAAGATAGGAAAAAGAGGAGAATCACATGGAAAAGTGGGTGGATCCGGACTGGGGCTTTACCACGCACGCACCTCGGTACAATCTTGGGGAGGGGAACTGAGTATACAATCAAATGAGCGCGGCACGACTGTCATCATCACTCTGCCTTCGGTCCATCCACCGGAATGGTTTGTTTCTGAAATTAAGCTTTTACCCAATTCTACTGTTATTATCTTGGATGACGACAGCTCAATTCATCATATATGGCGAGCTCGTTTTGAGTCCCTTCATGTAAACAAACAGGGCATCACCGTCCATCATTTTTCAACTCCAGAAGCGGTCCAAGAGTGGTTTATATCTAAACCTGTCGCAGCGAGCGCTGAACTTTATCTTTTAGATTTCGAATTACTGGGGCAAACCGACAACGGACTGGATCTCAGCGAAACGCTCGGTATTACGAAGCAAAGTATCTTGGTGACCAGTCGATTTGAAGAATCTAAAATCCGAGAGCGCTGTCAGAAGCTCGGAGTAAAACTCATCCCCAAGGGTTTGGCTGGGTTTGTTCCTATTAAAGTACAGTCGTAAAAAATCAAACGAGGCTCATGACATGGTCATGAAGAGTTGAGCGGTCGAAGTTAAGCCTTGATTGTCCAAAATAAAAATTTAGATCCACAACTATTTTAGGTGATTCATACACGAATTGTTCGAAGCGAAAAAATCTTGACAAAAAATACAACCATATGCGATATCCGTGACTGAGGTAATTATAATGGAAAACTCGATCAAGGCATTATTAGTTGTTGTATTGTCTTTATTGGGTCTCAATGCACTAGCGGATCAGGTGCAGACAGATCAGAGCAAGAGTCTGAAGGACAGGTCTGAATTCGAAATGGGCAGTGGGAATCGGGAGATCGGTTAGAAGATACTTTAGTTGTGGTTTTTAACTGGCTACTATGAAGCATATTCAAAACAGCTGGGTGAGTGTTGGTTTAATATTATTCTTAGTGTCATTTGTTTTTCTATTTCAATACATGAAAAAATATGAGTCAAAAACTAATTTAGTTACTCTCTGGTCATCTACCCCCCCGTATTCAACAGATCCCATTGAATATGGCGCCTTAATTCATCATATTTGCTTTCGCTCTGTTTTAAGCTCTGTTCTCACTCAATATCGCCTTGGAAAATATGAAGGAATTTTAGCTGAGAGTTGGGACCCTTCTAATGACTACAAAGAATGGAAGTTCAAAATTAGAAATGGATTGCAATTTGAAAATGGAGACGAAATCACTCCAAAACATATTGTCTATTCTTGGATGAGGATGGCTTATTTTCAAAAAAAGAAAAATTCTCAAAGTGGTTTCCTAGAATTATTAAAAGGATTTGAAAAAATTACAAGCCCTGAGTCATCTATACCTGGTCTTGAAATAAAAGACCAAGTCATAATAGTTCGACTTGTAAAACCTTTTAAAAAATTATTAGAAACAATCAGCTTTGGACTTTATTCTGTAGTCCATCCAAATGACTATAACTTAAAAACTGGAGAGTGGAAAAATCCAACGAAAATCATCTCGTCAGGAGGATATAAAATAGAATCCTGGAGAAAAGAAAGTTTAGAGCTGAAAAGACGCGAAGATTTTTTACCAGAAATTCGGCATCCAAATGCCCCAAAAAATATTTTAATCACTTGGAACCCAGAAATAAAATTCAATTCTGATATCATCTCAGGAGGATCAAACGACTTAACTTTAAATAAGGAACGAATTTTCTACGGACCATTTGCTTCTGACATTGCATATGTCATTTGCGTTTCCTGGCCAGATAAAAACAGCATCTGTAACAGTAAGGAAAAAAGAAGATTTTTAAGAAATGAATTTTATAGAGCAATGATTCAGGCTGGAGTTAAACCTACTTATTCTTTTTTCCCTCTAACTATGGCCAATATAAAAGAAGCATCTACTGATTTTAAAAATAACCCAAAATCCTCACCCCCCTCTAAAAAAGGTCAAAGCTTAAAATATGTGCATACCTGGTCTAAAAATCCATTTTTTGATCCTTTTGACGGAGCCATGGAAAAAATAGCAAAAAAATTAAATCTAAAAATCCAAGGTCAAAAAATTCCTTTAAAAAAAGTTAGACAAGAGAAAAATCCTCTCTTAAAAATTCACTCGTTTGATTTTGCATTGCTTGCAACTGGTATCCTCATCGAAGATCCTTTTGCCGATATTCGTTTTATGTTTCTCTCTAAGGAGGGTATTAGACTTCCTGATACGGATGGTAGAATCCTTAAAGAACTTGCAAATGAAAATTTTGATCCTCAAAAAATTAATGAATTACTGTGGGATCAAGCAGTAATTTGGCCAATAGGACATTTCTCCATGGGGTTATGGGCAAAAAAACATATCGATTTTTCCATGTTAGACACTGTTTTACCTCCAACAGATTTTCAATGGATAGGGTTAAAAAATTGAATCTTGCAGTTTAGAAATATAGAAATATTCTTTATTGCTAAACCCCAGCAAGTAGAGGGTGGATTACATATGAAACATGTTCTGAATTTGCTTTGGTTTATTTTTGGTGGACTCCACGTAGCGATTAACTGGTTCCTGGCCAGCTTGATCTTGGCAGTTACTATTGTTGGGCTCCCCTGGGCACGTGCTGCATTTAATATTGGTGTTCTCAGTTTTTTACCCTTTGGCTCATTTGTTGTTTCTAGGGAAGACGTCACCGGGAAGTCGGACATTGGCACTGGAGGCTTGGGTCTGATTGGAAATATTCTTTGGGCTGTACTGGCCGGCTGGTGGTTATTTCTCATTCATTTTTTCTATGTCATTATCTTCGGGGTCACGATCATCGGTATTCCATTTGCTTTACAGCACTGGAAATTGGCAAAACTTAGTTTTTTTCCAGTGGGAAAAAAGGTCGTTTAAGTGGGTGCTCGTGAGCTTAGAGTGGCTTTCCCGTACAATAAACCCGTCTCTTTTTATGATCCAATCAAAATACAGCTTTCTCCGGAGTATACTTTTCTTGAGAATACGATCAGCCCGCTTGTTGAATATACTCCTAGTGGGGAGCTAGTATCTGCAGTTGCTGTGCAATTTTACTGGGTTGGTAATGAAGCGCATTTTAAAATTCGAAAAAATCTCAGAACTATAGACGATCAAATTATTGACGCTAAAGACGTAGAGTTGACTTTTAAAAGAATAATGATTGTGGGCACAAATACACATGGCGATCTAAAAGATATGCTTTGCCCAAATACAAAAATGTCTTCTCTGGATGACGACTGTCCTGGTATAGAAATACGAGATAATGATACAACCCTAGTATTAAAGTTTAATCAGAAAAAAATATTTCTTTTCCCTATGCTTGCAGCCATAGATTTCGGCATTATACCACGAGGGTCGATTGACAAAAAAAATCTTGATATAACAGGGTATCGAAATACCTCTGGTCCTTACTTCGTTTTAAATGAAGACAAAAATGGAAACATAGAGTTAGCGGCCAATCCAAATCATTTTCATTTCAAAAAGACAATGCCTCAGCACATTTTTTTAGTTCCTGTTGGAATTAAAAATCCAGAAGAATCACTTGCATTATTGTCTCAAAATAAGATTGATCTAATCACAACTGTTGATCAAGTGTCTCATGATCGCATGATTCGGTATGCACAAAAAAATAGTAATATACATCTTCACAAAACCCTTCCATTGAGAACATTTGCCGTGACCTTCACACAAAAGGGGCAAAAACGATTCTCGATTACCGAGCGTCTTTCTATTGGTGCAAAATTAAAAGAAATATTCTTAACTACCTTTGAAAATCACGATGAATATGAACCATCAGAACAATTATTTTCAGTGTTTGGCGAGGCTGCACTTACGAAGAAACAACTCGACGCCATACGCTACAAATTTTCCTCCGTACAAAACATTCTGAATCCAAACAAGAAAATGTTAGCCTGGATTGTAAGGATGGAGTTTTTTAAACCTGACACCCCAGCATTGAAGACTAATTTTCCAAAAACAGTTTTCTTGGCTGTCAATAAAGTGCCGGGGTTGCTTGATTTTTTCAAAAATAAAGAAGACGAGCCTGACTTTATTGTCAGTGGTCCTGACATGGGTTTTTTAGAAGACATAGGTTTACTCTCTTATTACTTGGGGGCTGGATATTTCCATTTGTATAAAAAAGATGCTGACGACTGGCTTCGAAAGTATATGTCTGTAGAAGATAAAAAAAAGCGTATGAATTTGACTAGAGTTTTGCATTTTAATACGATCGCCGAGGGTGTCAGTATACCGATGGCAGTTTCACCCTATACGGCACTAGTGAGAAAACCCTGGAGCTTTGATTTATCAAAAGTACAAGCAAGTGATGCAATATGGCGGTTAAATCGCGAATAAAAGATTGGGCTATCCATCATCGAATTGCATGGGTATAAAAATGGCTTCCTGGTTTTTATGATTATCAAGTTGAAATACAATTGTAAGGTGTTTTCTTTCTTGGACGTGGAATTGATAGAAATGAAGAGGTAGTTTATCTAATATGTTTCATTTTTTTTGTTTGATGCTGAACACGAAAATGGTTAAACAGCAAGTTCACTCCGCTGCGAAAAGATCCCAAGGCGAAACCGAGGCTATCGCTAAAGGAATATTACGTAAACGTTGATCATCTTTTCTAGCTATAAAAAACTTACGAACATGCATGTAAACATTAAAATATGCAGACTCAAAAATATGCTGGTTGACCGTCTTAAATGGGTTCTTTGCTCGTTTTTGACTTGTCTGAAGCTCCTTAAGAAGAATTTGTAGTTTGTTGTCCGAAGCCGCAAATTTTAAAACTAAATGGAAATTTGGAGTAAATAACATTTGAATGTCCCCTATAGGATCACTAGGCCAAAAGCCTGTAAACGCATCATAGATTGAGACTTTATTTTCTGCGAAGGCCTTTCCTTGTTCGACACGAGATGTAAAGTGAATGGGCTCGGCAAGCTTTGTCCCCAGTTCCTTGTACATTTCCTTCATAGTTGTTTGATACAAAATGGGAGTGCTTCCTTCCGTAACACCCCAAGTAATTGGAGATTTTCGTATTGCATCTAGGCATTTTTTTTCTTCAGCTTTTGAAAGTGGGGATGTGTTTTTTTTGAGCGCAGCATATGATAAATATCCAGGCAGAATTGAAGTAAAAACACTGGCTTCTACTTGTAATTGGTTTGAAAAAATTCTCGAAAAAACATCTCGAAATAGATTGGCAAAAACAACTCTACATCCCTTTGATTGAAATGGTTTCTGTCTAGGATTAAGCATAAAAGCTGTAAACCATGAACTTTGTAGATATCGTATCTCACTGTTTTGAGCAAATTGAGATATATCTGATGGAATATAATTGTGCTCGTTTCCTGAAATAACGGTGTGTTGGTCAAGCGTTTTCAAATGGGATGCCACTGAATCTGGATTTATATATATAAACTGTATTCGATTTGGTGCATAAGTTCTAAATTCTTTGAGCTCTTTTCTACGTTCAAAAGTAATCATTTCTGGTGTTTTTTCGGTAATATCATAATAACCGCTCGCGGGTGGTATAGGCTGCTTTAATTGATTGGTTTTTAGATCTACACTTGACTTGGGTATGATGGAAAAAATTTCCAAAGAGAATCGAAATAGTGGGTGCTCAACGGGATTAATAAATTTAAAAATGATCTGATTATTCTCAATTCTAATTCCTTCGGGAAGGCTCTCCAAAGGTGATTTTTTGTTTTTTTTACTTTCTTTTACCCATTTTTCTACGCCCACTAACTCCCTTATGACTGGAAAATCAGGATGAGCCGATGCAAAACGAACCACACTGAAGGCTACATCTATGACAGTGATTGGAGAGCCATCACTAAAATGTAAGCCTGTACGCAGTTCCCAACTCATAGTGAGTTTTTTTTCATCATATGTGTATGATTTTAGAACAGTACTCATCAGCCCAGAAGTGCGTGAAGCTTCAATTGGAGTAAGATAACGCATCCGCGCAACAGACATGTTTTGCCATGCGTCCGCATCCAGAGGATCAAAAGACGTAGGCTCGCTCGTTTCTGTAATCAATAAACGACGCGTTTCATCTGCAGAAGCGTATAGATTCATATTCTACTATTCATCACATCATGTGAACAAGCAGCCCGCCCTCCTTCCGAATAGGGACGGATTTTACTTAAGATCCTTGGAGAAAATAGAGCGCTTGGCTCTTTGAGCATGTGTACCACGCTCAGAAAAGTCTCATGTACATGAGTGTTTGAAACGGAGGCTTTGAGGATTTGATCGAGAAACCAATGGAGGAAGCGGTTTTTTACGGTTTTTTTTGTGCCGGTGCAGACACAAGAATAGATTCGCATATCCTCAGAAGTCGCAAGGGTCCATGGATTTTGTAGAAGTCGATATAGTTTCTTCTGAAAGGAGTTTTCCCAGTTTGTGGCTGAAATATGCGCCCTCGCGCTTACCCCCGCCTTTAGGAGGTACTTTTGCAATAACATTGCCTCAAGCGCAGAGACCGTCATCCCTTGGCCATAGACAGGGTTAAAAGCGCAAACCGAATCCCCTAGCGTCACTAAACCCTTCGGCCAACGAGAGAGCCGATCATATCTTCTTAAGACATTGCTGGTGCGGCGAAAGACCCGAATGGGTCCTGCCGGCTCGGCGGCTAAAAGTCTACGAAAGCCTGATAAATATCAGGCTTTCGTAGACTTTTAGCAAATTCTAGATATGCTTTTTCTTCGACGGGGGGACGATCTGAACCTGCTCCAATCAAATTGACCAGCCAAAGATCATTTTCGATTGGGATGAGAATCCCGCCCCTTTGGTTTTCTGGAGGGGCCAGCTGGACATAGACTTGTTTCCAAGCAAATGGATTATTTTTAGGTTTCTTGAGAAGTCTTCCGGCATATCCTAAATTGGATTCGACAGAAATAGTTTCAGGAGAGCCAAAACCTAGGCTTTTGAGAAAGTGGGGGAGCGGGCTGTTTCTGCCACAGGCGTCAACTAGCAAATCAGATTCGAGTGTGAATTCTTTTCCCTCGGATGTTTTAACCTGGACTCCAGTGATTGTTTTACCCATATTGATTGAATAAAGCCCAACAGCCTCTGTTTTCGATAAAATCTGCAAATTAGGAATCCGAGTGACAAACCGGCGCATGATGAATTCCAGAAGAATTCTTGAGCAAGAGTGCGTTTCAATCTGAGACAAATAGGGAGAGGAAGCTCCAAAGCGATTGTACCAGACCGATTCTGAGGCCCAATTGACTCGAGGAATGTTAAATTTTTCTAGCTCTGCATCGATTCCAGGAAATAGCCGGCTTAGAATCATTTGGCCCTGTTTTAAAAGAATATGAACATGGTCTCCTTGTGCCGCCCCCTTTCTGGAAAGAGCTTCATTGGGGAGATCATCCTTATCAATGAGAGTTACTTTTTTAAAAAAGTCTGAAAATATTCGTGCAGTAAATAGTCCTGCAATCCCTGCTCCCATGACCACTGCGTTATCAAATTTCTGCCCAGTTTGTTTTGCATCTGTTTCCATCAAGAGTCATTTAGCTTTATTTTACTCAAAAAAACAAGGGGCCTTGGCCGCTTTGTTTTAGTAAAGCCGATTGGCAAAGGAAAAAAGAATGGTCGGAAAATTCCAGCCCTGTGGTTCAACAACATTTTGATAAGCAACTAAGTCTAAATTAAAGCTGATATGTCCTAAGGATCCGGTTGCCAGATCAAAGCGGGTTCCAATCCCAAAATCAACAAACATTTTGTCTCCAGCGGGTGAGTTACTCAAATCTGAAAATACATGCCACTCCCAAGTTCTTCCGCGCAAAAAACCAAATCTATCTGTCCAACCTGTGTAGGGGACTGGAAGTTGGAGTTCTAATCCAAGAGCTTTGATGGTCTTGAGTTTAAAAACGCCTACATTGACGTTATCAAATCTCATTCCCCCTTCGTTTTCATTTTGGAGGTCAAAGAGTGCCGAGGAGCTTGCAGTATTAAAAGCTCCCCCCCAAAAAACCTGTACGTCAAAAAAAGTTCGATAGCCCAAGGGAAGAAAAAGATGGGCTTTCGCATAGATGCGCGCAAGCGCACCGGGAGCTCCAAAATTTTTTGCAACTGTATTGTGGATGGTCAAAGAATAACGCAGCGGTTGCCCATTGTCCAAATTGAAATAAGAAAGTTCGGTGCCTAAACCAACGGAGCTGATTTGATCACCTAGGTCTCCGTAGCGTTCTGGTCCAATTCGAAGTTCATACTGAGGATCGTGACCGACTTCTGGACCAAAAGATTTCTTTGCTAAAAGACTACCGTGATTTTCTAAAACGTTTTTTGCGTAATCAAAAGTCCATCCCCAATTGAGATCGGGTTGGAGGGTGTCAATATTTGCATCTATTGTAAGTGAGTTATGTCTGAAATCATGTCCTATAAAAGAATATCCAGTCCAATCAAAATAGTGCATGCCTCCGACAAAAATACCTGACTCGAATCCGATGGCTGGTTTTTTCGCGAAATAGGGAAAAGGAAAAAGGACGATCGCATCATCTCTGATCTTTTGAGTGGTGATTGGCCAGATTTTTAATTTTGGAAAAATACCAGGATTATTATTAAAGCGATCTATGTCCGGGGCCATTCGATCTGGGTCCACTGTGATGGTTTTGAGTGGATGGTCTAACCAGGCTTCCATTTTCACTGCGTGTTCTGTCTCAGAAATTTGCGCTCGGAGGGTTTGTTTATTTAGGTCTTGATCTTTGATTTCAACATCTACTGGTAAAAAATAATCTCCTTCTTGTTTCACCTGAAATTCGACATGAAACCTATTTGGAGAAATTTCGTCTTGAGAAATAATTTCTACTGAATAATCACTTCTATGATTGAGTGTAATCCAGTTTCTCCACCAGCTTTCGGCTTTTTGGTCGAATATTTTTTTTACTAAAGAATAAAATATCTCTGGATTTGTGTTTTTATATTTATATTGCTTAAAGTATTCTTTGAAAAGATAATCTAATTTTTCTTTTCCAACAATAGATTCAAAATGTCTGATAAATATAGCCATTTTATAGTAAACACTGCTGTAATAATGGTTTTGATCTTTGAAAATATAAGACGGAGTTTGGATGGGCTGAGTGACGTCTGGGGCTGTTAAGCGCCATATCGAATCACCCAATTGGCGATCTGTTATTTTCAAAAGTGAAGTGAACTGGAATAGATTTTCCTCATCTCCATATAT
>JAHFAB010000311.1 GCA_023250795.1 Bacteriovoracaceae bacterium | reverse complement strand
CATTCAGTTTTCTGATTTTTTGGATTACGAGGTGGAGATCTTCGATTTGGGTACTGAGTTCAGATCCTCTTTCACCCATTCTTGAAACTCCAATAACGAGGTTTAGGAGCTTGGCTTCTGCTTGTATGGAAGCTTTTCCAGCTTCTTGGAGTGAGTGATTTGCCTCTTCTATTTCTTTTGTATTAATTTGCATTTTCTGCCTCAGAGAGTTCAGTGCTTCTTTGGATTGAGTCGAAATGAGAATAAGTTGATGAGCGGATTTGAGAAGATTGCGGATGTTGGTTCCGAGCTCAATGAGTAATTTCTTTGCATCTTGGATCCATACAAGAAGACTATCTTTGAGTGGAGCGCCGCTTTGGAGAGGGGAAAGTTTAAACTGCCCCCCCAAAGCGAAAAGGGAAAAAAATAATATGCAGAAGAAGAGAAAGAAATAAACATCATTCCCAAATTTTGATTGGCTTCCCAAAAACCCAGAGTAACCCAGATTTATTTTGATCTGTATGCCCAGTCCTTCCTCGGGTCGGAGGAGTTGGGAATATTTGAACAAATGCGTTTCATTTTCGATTTCGTAAGTTTCTTTTTCATGCGAGGGATCGGTTTTCCAAGGAGTGATTTGAAATGTGCGGGGCTCTTGTCCCTGGCTTAAGATTCCAACAGACCAACCGATAGGATCACTGAGTTTTTTCTCTCTTGCTTCGAGAGAGAGCGCCTGAGCTTGAGAGGAGATTTGTCTGGCCCACTGGAGAGCTGATTCGGTTTGTGAGGATTCCGTTCTGAGTCCGTCAAGAAGTGAAAAGAGACAGAGCCCAAGAAATGCTGTGGTCGCACAGATAGTTGCCTGCGTCGGGCGCGATATAATGCTCTGAGCCAAAGAATGTGCGAATACACGCAGTTTCATACACTCTCTGATCGGTCTAATGCGGGGGATTATTGATGGGTTTTTTGGGTAATGTTATTGAGGCTGATAAATATCGTCAGTAAAGAGGCTGATTAAACAAAAGTAAGAGTCACTTTTGTGTCTTGTGCAACATTTTCGAGGCATGATCTAATGGCTTGGTTGGCATTTGTGACCTGGATGTGGTGGTTTTGTTTGGGAGCAATAGCATAAAAAATTTCGTCTCCACAAGAGGAGCCCATAGCAATCACTCCTTTAAAATCAAGTAATAAGGGAAATATTTCTTCTTTGAGTAGAGCTTCTGCAATGCTTTTCCCATATTCACGATCGGTTAAGGTTCTACCAAATTTGATCATGCCTAATGTTTTCATTTACACTCCATTTAAAAAATGATGAATAGTTTGGTCCACTGATTCGCGAGAAACTTTTTTAAACTTATTATCAATAAGAACCAAGCAAAAACGTGTTCCAGTTGCATGAACAGAGGGTGGTAAAAATTTGATTTTTTCTAAATGACTTCTGAAGTCAAACAGAAGAGCCAAATCCCCAGACTCTACTCTGACTAACGAATGATTCCCTTTGCTAATACCCAAAACATCGTTCAAGCCTTTTCCTCGTTTAGGTTCTACTTCCATTCGGCTAACTTCTGATTGAAATGCGAGTGGGAGTAAAATATTTTTTTTTACTGATTTATATTGTTGATTTTTTCTGAGTGATTCTGGGATACCAATTCCCGTATCCCCAATTGCTATGGAAAGAAATCGGGTTGTTGTCGAAGGCGTGTGCATTGCTTTACGTTGTGATTCTTGAAACGCTTCAATGATGAGATAACAGGGGCCTTCAGAATGGGTATGCGCATTGTCACACAATTCACCAATAATCCACCCGATATGACCACAATAATCTTCAGAAAATCCCTGTTTCAAGAGAGGGTCATAAAGTTCGTCCATTATTTTTTTTTCTGCTCCACGGTAACCAATCAGATGTAGGGGTAAAATCACAGCCTGTCTGCTTTGAATATGTTTTTGAAGAGCATTATAATTACAAAACACTCGATCTCTATGTGTTCGTTCTACTTCAGTAAAAAATCCAATCGATTTTAGGTAACTACAAAAAGGTGAGCCATCTAGGATCAGGTGGACACTCTGGTTCTCATTATTTTTTAGATAAGATTTAATTGAGCAGAGAAGGGCCATCACTCCAAAAGCGTCAATGGCTTTGATCATACGAAGATCATAGACGCCCACAAGTGGTTGTATTTGGCAAATATCATATTCCTCAAAAAGTGTGAGGGAAAAACGTTCATGAATCCAGTCGACTGGGAGAATCATTTTTTCGATCAATTCCGTCTTAGAGAAGCAAACTTTTCCCCCGAGTTTTGCTTCTCTCAACCGATGTTTCCGTCTATAAACATCTAGGGTTGGACGAGAGACTTTGAGAAGTTCACATGCGTTTTTTATAGAAATCCAGTCCATTAAGGATACTTTACATCACTTTACAAATCTTTACAACTATTTACATGTTTTTAATTAATATATTGAATTTATTATGTTTAATTTAAAGCAAGAGTAAAACAGTCGGTTCTCCGGGAGAAGTGGCCTGAAGAGGTAGAGTGAAGCAGTGGACTAGAGGCCTAGCGTGAAGGTATGAGTCACTCCATGAATTACGATGTCATCATCATAGGTGCGGGTGGGGCGGGCATGATGTGTGCCATCCACGCAGGAAAACGTGGGCGCAAGGTTTTGCTGCTCGACCACGCTACAAAGCTCGGTGGCAAAATTCTGATTTCAGGGGGTGGGCGATGCAATTTTACAAATAAAGGAACAAGCCCTGACCAGTATATTTCTCAAAACATACATTTTTGTAAATCAGCCCTCACTAGATACCGCCCTGAACGGTTTATACAGATGGTTCAGGAGCATGGGATTGCATTTCACGAAAAAAAACTGGGCCAGCTTTTCTGCGATGGCTCAGCCCAGGCGATTGTGAAGATGCTCCAAGCAGAGTGTGAAAAATCCGGTGCGGAGTTTAAACTGGGATGTAAAATCTGGAAAATTTCACGCACAGAAAATCCAAAATTTCTCATTGAAACGCTATCAGATCATTTTACCTGTCAGTCCTTAGTCATTGCAACCGGCGGACTTTCTCTTCCTAAGCTAGGAGCAACAGGATTTGGGTATGAGATTGCACGCCAATTTGGACTCAAAACCGTAGAACCCGTGCCAGCCCTTGACGGGTTTGTTTTTGGTGAAAGTGGCAGTGTTGTAGGTGAAAAATCAGGGCTAGATTTTTCTTCATTGTCAGGCGTTTCTGTCGATTGTATTGCGATTTGTAATGGAGTTTCTTTTCGAGAAAATATTTTATTTACACACACGGGATTGAGTGGACCCGCTGCACTCCAAGCATCTTTACATTGGAGATCTGGCGACTCACTTTTTCTCAATCTTTTGCCAGAAGTAGATAGTTTCTCATATTTTATGGAAAAAAAGCGCGAAGGTAGCCGTACCCAAGTGAAAAATCTTCTGGGAGAGCTTCTCCCGGGCC
>JAHFAB010000310.1 GCA_023250795.1 Bacteriovoracaceae bacterium | reverse complement strand
CCCACATGGTGTAAAATATAGTTTGGTACTTGTGAATTCAAAAACTCACGAAGTAATACTCCTTTACGATAATCATTGGCCAAAGGGACCTCATATTCACTGGGACCAGAAGGAAAGACCCTATGAGTATAAAGATATTAAAGAGTCTGAAGTTGAGGAGGCAAGGTATTATGAAAATAAAAAAAATAATTATTAAATCCCGCCAAGAGTTTGATCACGAATCAATAGAGTTTGCTAAGCGCTTAGACAAAGGTGAAAAAGTAAAAGCATTAAAAGGACATTTTTTTGAATCACTAGAGGCCGTTCGGAATGTATTAACTGAAAAACGTTTAGAGCATTGGAGGGTGATTCGAGACAGAAAACCTCATTCTATAACTGAACTAGCTAGATGGGTTAATCGTGACTTCAAAAGTGTGCATGAGGATATTTCTATTTTAATTGAAGCAGATCTAGTAGAACTCAGAAGCCCAAAAGGGGCTAAAACTCGTGCTAGAAAACCATTTAGTATCGCGGATCAACTCATTTTTAAAGTAGCTTAGAGCTTAGAATTCACTGTCCCACCCACCCTCATCTAAATCATGACTATACCCTTAAAATAGGGTATGCTGATCTTAAGATGAAGCAAGATTATAAATGGATCGTTATAAATTCAAACTTATTAGGTGGAAAGCCTACTGTCCGCGGTACCAGAATCAGTGTGGCATTAATTCTCCAATGTCTTTCTGAAGGAATGAGTCCACAAGAAATTGCCAATGACTATCCCGGTTTTCCATCTGAATCAGTCCCTGAAATTTTAAAATTTGCGTCGAAACAAACTGATAAACCACTCACAGAAGATCAAGATGATGTGGCTGCTTGACCATAATTTACCCAGACAACTTTACGAGACCCTAAGATCGTTATCTATTCCTTGTGAAACGACAGATAAGCGGGGGTGGGATGAGTTAGAAAATGGGGCTTTAGTCGTTGCCGCAGAAAAATCTGGATTTGATTGCATATTAACACGTGATGTACTTTTTGGCATGTCTGCAGCGAAAGCATTAAAAAAACATCCCACTATGGCGGTTGTTCTCTTAAGACTACCACAAGCAAAAGGAACTGTTTACGCCACTACTTTTCTGAGTCACTGGAAAAAGCAAAAAATAATTCCAAATGCTGGAAAATTAATTGAGTGGCCTTAAATCTATAAATCATAACACTCTTTGAGCGCTTGAGTCAGTTCACCAGACGCGCTCCATTAAATCCCTACACTAACGCGCTTAAAAAAGAATCTGCGCTCACTACACGCATATTTTTGCGTACAGAGTTGATTCCTTTCGAATCGACCAATTGGATCCCAGGTATTTGCAAAGCTTCACACAATCTAATTAAGTGAGGAGATAAATTACAATCTTCTTTTTTACACTCAATTGCAACAATAGGTTTTCTAGATTCAGTAATAATAAAATCTACTTCTCTTCCCTCTAAGTCTCTCCAATAATGTAATTCGAACTCTCCATAACCAATATCGTTCCATACTTGGATTGATTTCAATAAATGTGAAGCCACCATATTTTCAAAACGAGCACCGAGATTTGGCACTTGAGACCAATCCCAGAAATAAAGTTTCTTTTCTTTTTTAAGACTACGGTTTATTTTTTTTGAGTAAGGTGAAATTCTAAAACACAAATAGAGTGTTTCTAATATATTCATCCATGTTTTTACTGTATCAAAGGCAACCTGTATTTCTTCTCGAAGAGAGTTTAATGACAGAGGAGAAGCTACATGATTGGGTAAAAGAACTACAAGGTGTTCAATCAGAGAAATTTCTTTTACGTACGATAAATCCCTCAAATCTTCACGAACCAGTAGATCCCTCCTACGCAAAGACCATCTTCTATGCTGTAACGAATTGTCACGAGTAAAAGGTTCCGGAAAACCACTTCTTCTATCCAACTGCTCCCAAAGAGAACGACTGGGTTTGTTTTCTGTCTCAAGATGAAGCCAGTCCTCCGGGGGTGCAGGTATGCCTTCAGATGATTTTCTCGATAACTCTCCAATGCTGAATGGATGTAATCTTAGAAGTTCATAACGACCTAATAAACTATCTCCTCCCTTTTGATACAAATCGAGACGAGCACTCCCAGTGACTACTGCCTTTAGATCATTACTCCGACTATCAAAAAGCCCCTTTACCCAAGATTTCCATCTCGCATATTTATGAATCTCATCTAAAACAATCGCTGGAGCACTGACCGTTTGCATAAAGGTTTTTTGTAGGATTTGATCCCTTTGTGCTGGAACATCCCAGTTAAAATAAACCCCATTTTGCTTCTTAAGCCACTCTTTTACGACTGTTGTTTTTCCAACCTGTCTTGGCCCAGATAGAAATACGAACTTCTCTTCAGCTAGTTTTTCTAATGTATCTGAAACATATCTCACAAGATAAAGTCTAACACGTGAGAGTTAGATTGTCACATAAAATGTTGACCCCACTGGGAAAAACTCATGAGTTTTTCCCAGTGGGGTCAACATTTAGACACCCAGTTTCTCCATCGCCTCTACCAATTCTTTGACAGCAGCAGCGGATTTTTCAAACATCCCTTTTTCTTCTGAGTTCATTTCTAAAACTGGAACTCCCTCTAAGCCCTTGGCTCCGAGTTTTGCTACGACTCCACAAAATAAATCTCGAACACCATACTCTCCCTGGAGAAGAACAGCGCATGGCAAATAACGTTTTTTATCGCGCACAATCGCCTCGGCCATCTGAACAGCACTTGCCGAAGGAGCGTAGTAAGCCGAGCCGGTCTTGAGTAAGTTGACAATCTCCCCTCCTCCTTTTCGGGTGCGATCCACAATGGCGTCAATCCGATCTTTTTTCAAAAGTTGCTCCAGAGGCACACCACCTACACTCACATAGCGAGGCATTGGAACCATCGTGTCTCCATGGCCACCAAAAACAAAAGCCTGGACGTCTTCGACACTGACGTTTAGCTCCGTCGCTATGAAACTGCGAAAGCGTGCGCTATCTAAAACACCCGCCATCCCAAGCACTCTTTCTCGTGGAAAGCCCGAAGCTTTCAATGCCACATGACACATCGCGTCTAGTGGGTTGCTCACAATAATCAATACACACTGTGGAGAATTTTTAGCCACCTGAGTTGCGCACTCTTTCACAATCTTCGCATTGGTCGAAAGCAGGTCATCCCGACTCATCCCAGGTTTTCTGGGGATTCCCGCCGTGATGATCACAACGTCCGACCCGGCCGTGAGCGCATAATCACTTCCACCCTCTATTTTCGAATCAAACCCCTCGACTGGAGACGCCTCAAAAAGATCCAAGGCTTTTCCTTTGGCCGTATCTCCATTGATGTCCAAGAGCACCACATCGCCTAATTCTTTGGATGCCGCCCAGTGAGCACATGTAGATCCGACAAAACCTGCACCAATGACTGAAATT
>JAHFAB010000309.1 GCA_023250795.1 Bacteriovoracaceae bacterium | reverse complement strand
AAGATGTCTGGCGTCAACAAAAGCATCTCCTGCATTATTTCCTTTACCTGCAAAGATCAGAATTTCAGTAGTTCGTCCGGCATGGGGAAAGCGATCCACAATAATCTGCACAGCAGCCCGACCCGCGTTTTCCATCAAGACCCCGGCGTCAATTAGAAATTCCTTTTCTGCATGAAGATCGAGCTCTCTCATTTCACTACTTGTACAAATTCTCATAAGACCTCTTTTAAACCGCCATTTAGGGAGAAAGCATGGAAGAGATCATCTCTCTCACCGCGCGTTCTAATCCGACAAGTACAGCCCTGCATACGATCGAATGCCCAATATTATATTCTTCAACCAAATGAAGGGAAGAAAGAAATCGAATATTTTCGTAATCTAAGCCATGCCCTGCATGAGCATGGAGCCCAAGCTTTTTAGCCTCAAGAGAAGCTTCTCGGATTCTCTTAAGTTCGAATGCCGAAGTCGATTTGCAAAAACGCCCCGTGTGGAGCTCTACAGCATCTGCGCCGAGTTCATGACTCAAGCGCACCGCCTCAAGAGAGGGCTCGACAAATAGACTCACTCTCACTCCTGCTTTTTGTAACCATGGGATCGCTTTTTTTAGATTTTTAAAATTTTTCTTTAAATCTAAGCCCCCCTCCGTAGTGAGTTCTTGTCTTTTTTCTGGCACAAGACAGGACCAATTGGGCTTTACTTGGCAAGCAATTCGGACCATTTCATCCGTCGCGGCCATTTCTAAGTTCAAAGGTATTTTGAGTTCTTTTCTGAGCAGTTTTACATCAGCATCCTGGATATGCCTTCGATCTTCTCGCAAGTGGACCGTAATCTGCTCACCCCCAGAATTTTCTACGATCTGAGCTGCGGAAAGTAAATCGGGATAAGCAGTTCCTCTCAACTGCCGCAGAGTGGCAATGTGATCAATATTGACTCCTAATCGAGGAGTCAGAAAATGCGCCATATGACAATACTTATCCTAAAGCGCGTTGAATATTGGAAGCAATATTTCTAGCCAAGAGGTGGATTTGTTGAGAATCCTCGCCCTCGACTAAGACCCGAGCAAGCGGCTCAGTCCCTGAATAGCGAACGAACACTCGGCCTTTATCTTTTAGAGTGTTTTGAGCACCTGAGATCGCTTGGGCCACTGTAGAAATCTGATCTAGAGGCTCTTTTCTAGAAACGCGAACATCTTCCCTCGCTTGAGGGAAGAGCTTAATGGCTTTCTTGAGCTGTGACAGGGGCTTACCGGTTCTTCTCATCGCTTCTAAAACTTTGAGAGCGGCCACGATCCCATCTCCAGTGGTCGATTGATCTAAAAACACGACGTGTCCAGACTGTTCACCCCCCAAATTATACCCATTTTTTCGCATCGTATCGACGACGTATCGATCCCCGACCTGAGATCTCACCATCGAGATGCCCTTTTCCTTTAGAGTGAGTTCGAGCCCCATATTGGACATGGGAGTCGTCACCACTGTATTTTTGAGGAGGGTTTTTTCCTGAGCCATCTGTAAAGCACAGAGTCCAATGATCTGATCCCCATCCACAATTTCTCCGTTTTCGTCTGAAAGAATACAGCGATCTCCGTCTCCATCTAAAGAGATACCAATGTCAGCTCGGTACTCGACCGTCGCTCCCGCAATATTTTCTGGGTAAAGAGCTCCACACTTGTCATTAATGTTTAATCCGTTTGGACTCACCCCTTTTTTGATCACATCGGCTCCGAGTTCCTCAAAGACGAATGGAGCCACCTTATACGCAGCTCCGTTAGCGCAATCTAGGGCAATGCGAATACCGAGGAGATCCAAATCTTTAGGGAAAAGCGATTTTAGAAAAACTAGATACCTCCCATGGACATCGTCAATTCGAAACGCTTTTCCGACTAGATCCGCAGTGGGGCGATCTCGATCCATTTCTGCAGAAGAGACGAGTTTCTCAATTTCTTCTTCCACTTCGTCCGGAAGTTTATATCCATCGGCTGAAAAAATCTTAATCCCATTGTCGTGATAAGCATTATGAGACGCAGAGATCATAATCCCAGCATCAGCGCGCATGCTTTGCGTGACAAAAGCAACGCCAGGAGTTGGAAGAGGTCCGATCAAGATCACATCTGCCCCCATGGAGCAAATCCCAGAAGCAAGAGCCTGTTCAATCATATATCCTGAAAGTCTTGTATCTTTTCCAACGACTATTTTTGCTCTTCTTACGGGACGACTGGACTCAAGAGGTTTTAATCCCACAGGGACCGAAGTTTTGAGAACTGCTCTTGTATTTGAGCGCAAAACGTAGGCAACCGCCCTACCAATGGCCATTGCAATTTCCCCAGTCATAGGAAATTCGTTTGCCAACCCTCTCACTCCATCAGTACCAAAAAGTTTCATCTCTATCCCCTCTCAAAGAAACGCTCTAGTGTAAACGAATATTCACCTTTTCAGGCACAACCTTTACTAATCCAAGATGTTCTGGCAAAGTCACTTTCACAGGTTCTGTGTAATTTCCCTTAGGCTTACCTCTCAAATCAACTACGGCATAAACTTGGCTACGGTCTAATGCCTTAATATGAGCCGAATCCGCTCTAATAAAAACAGTCACATTTTTTTCGCTCAATGTAAAATGATGCATGCTGAGAACCCGAACATCTACATTTTTTACTCTATAATTTGCGGAAGTGGGTTGGATATCAATGACTACCCTGGGTGCGGGGCCTTCAATTTGGATGTCGTGTTGTGTAAATTCAAATACCACTTCTTTTTCAAACTTCTGCTTCAGATCACTGACGTCTATAGATTTTGTCAAAATCTCACTGACGGCATCCACTCGAGTTTCGGCACCTTTGATCCTCACTTGGGGAGGTCTCACCTCGGTTTTCACAATTCGATACCCTTCCGGGGGCTTACCCCGAATATCAATTTGAACTGGAACTTCCTTTCTTCTGATAGGCTCTAGTTTCACCACAATGGCAGTGGGATGTATCGACAAGACTTTTACACCAATGGGAACATGTATGTTTTCTGGAAAAAACCGATAGGTCACTAGACCCGGCTTCACCCCAGCTAAGTTCACTCGGATAGGCTCTTCCCTTCGATCCATGATGGCTCTCAAAAAAGCTTTGGGCCCAGAGAGTTGAAACGCAATATGATCTGGAACTTCATTAGCTGTTGTCACCTCGCTAGGAGTGATGATTTCGAGCGGAACTTCTTTCGTAATTTCTACGGTGCGAGAGCCTAAAACTACAGTCCATAATACAACAGCAATAATACAGGAGATAATCTTTGCACCCAGGTTTGCTGTGAAAAAGTGAAGAAACCTGTCTATGAAATTCTCTTTTAACATTTACTTTTCCTTACTCTTTGAAACCTGAAACCAACTTTTCATCCGCCGTGGAATGGTGCCATGTCCCCGAGAGAGATTGAGAAGTGCAGATAGGCTTTGCCTGAGCTCT
>JAHFAB010000308.1 GCA_023250795.1 Bacteriovoracaceae bacterium | reverse complement strand
TTCTATACCGCTTGTGGAGCACTTAGACTCGCTCGGTTTAACATTAATACGAGTCTCATTCCAAAATCTTATTTCCAGGGCCTCCCTATCCCAGTGGCGGCTGGAATGATAGCAACTTATCTCCTCTTTGTAGAAAGCATTGATTTCCAATTTTTGAACTGGAACTTACCTCATGCTGAGATTGCAATTGCCTTCTCGCTCGGTCTAGCAAGCCTCATGGTCAGTACCATCAGATTTCCCTCAATGAAAGAGTTTCACTGGAAATCAAAAGCAAGCTTTGGGTACCTTCTTATTGGAGTGCTGATGATGATTTTGATTGCAGTGAAACCAGAAGTAGCACTCTTTTTTGTCATTCTCAGTTATATTTCATTTAGTCTGGTTTGGAATTTTTTCAGAGTTTTGTTTGAAAAAAAAACAACCCAACTGACTAATATTTCTCATGAGCACAGGAGCCATGGCCAAGGCGATTAACGTAGCCGTTGTTGGGGCCACTGGAGCTGTTGGAAGGGAGCTGCTTGCCCTTTTTGAAGAGCGAAAATTTCCCGCAAAAAAAATCACTGCATTTGCTTCGTCCAGATCTGAAGGAAAAGAGCTCAGTTTTCGTGGAGAGAAACTTTCCTGCCAGATTCTGAAAGCTGGGTGTTTTCAGAATATTGATCTAGTGTTTTTTGATGCTTCAGATGCGATTTCTCAAGAGTGGGTCCCCCAGGCAGCACAGGCCGGGGCATGGGTGGTGGATAATTCGGCTAGTTTTCGACTCGACCCAGAAGTTCCGCTCATTGTTCCAGAAGTGAACGGGGGACTTCTCTCACATCCAAATAAAAAAATCATCTCCGGCCCCAACTGCACGGTTGCCCCAATGACTGTGGTACTGAATCCCATTCTCAGGAACTGGGGGATCAAGCGCGTTGTTTTATGCACTTACCAAAGTGTGAGCGGAGCTGGGACTTTGGCCATGCAAGAGTTAACAGAGCAGAGCTTAGGGTTTTTATCCAAAAAATCGAGTCAATCTAAAGTATTCCCACACCCAATCGCGTTCAACTGCATCCCCCAAATCGGGGCTTTCAAAACGGGGCCATATAAAACAGGAGACGAAACCGAGGGCTACACGAGCGAAGAAGTAAAAACCCTCTTGGAAACTCGAAAAATCTTAGGAAAACCCGGTCTCAAATTGACAACGACCGCCATAAGAGTGCCCACCTTTTCGTGTCATGGACAAGCCTTAAACATCGAGTGCGAACGGGCTTTTGACCTTACAGAAATCAGAAAAGCTCTCTTGGAACAACCCGGTCTCACCCTCGAAGACGACCCTAAAACAAACTTATATCCCATGGGCGTTAGACAAACGGGGAAGGACTCTGTCTCGGTGGGTAGAATCCGAAGAGATTTTAGTGTCGAGAATGGTTTGAACCTCTGGATTGTCTCTGATAATCTAAGAAAAGGGGCGGCACTCAATGCAATACAAATTGGCGAAATTCTGGTTGGGAAATATTTCTAAGATTTTCCTTTTTGCGACTGCGGTTTATTCCTCAGCCGCGCATGCGACCCTGACAGTTAATCCGGTAGATCCATATAAACTCAATAACGGAGTTGTGAATTACTCTGGAAAGACGGGGCCTGGCACGTCTTTTATGGATAGTGGTTTTACAGATTACAATCTCAAAAAACAAAAAACGGATGAAGACGGCACAAATCGCCCTAATATGCTTCTCTTTGACATCAGCTCTGACACTCTGACGGGCAGTAATTTGGTAATCGTAATTAAGGCCACTCAAACGAGTTCTTCGACCCAAAATTTTATCCCCATAATATCAGTGGGAGGGAATGATTGCAGTGATGCAAATTGCAAAACCCAGTCTATAGGGGGTGTGAATTTTTCACCCTATTTTTACGCAGCCAATTACACTCAAAAAACAACTCTCAGAATTGGGATCTACCCTCTTGATATTTGCGCTAACGTCGGCGCCCAGTCTGGAAATCCAGTTGCTCTGGGCTGCACGGTAGGACTAGTCAGTACGACTTTCCCAGTTCAATTTAAGCTGACTTTTAGCGCAGGTGTATTATCGACTGCGACTCCGCCCGATTTGGGCTCTACACCTACTGCGGAAACAACCGATCGCACCTTAAACTTTCAATCGGGAGCTCCCCCTTCCCCATGCTCTTCTCTGGACCTGACAAATCTTTACTTCCCAGGAGATGGAGAAATCAAGTTTAACGCGGGAGATTTTCCAACTGCCACTACTTCTGGTAACGCTCCAGTCGATACAGTTCTCGTCTCTGGAAAAGAAAGTGCTACTCCAACCGGTCTCACCACTTTAGATTTTATCAGTACCAATGATATTTCCGCCAGACTGCCTATTTCTAAAGGCTCCCAATCTATTACTGGGTTTAAAAATAAAACGAGCTCTGAGACCCATCCTTATACTCTCACTTTTACCACACGGGATAGTGCGGGGGTCATCGCCCCATTTGACACCTCGGCCTGCCTCCTTGCAGGAGTAGAAACCTCTCCTGTCTTGGGTTTTTTATCCAAGAGCACTTGCTTTATTGCAACTGCGTCTTTTAGATCAATGGATGTTTACCCCGTGGCTTTGCTAAGAGAGTTTCGAAGCGAGGTTTTACTAAAACTCCCATTAGGACGTTTTTTTGTTCACCAATATTATCATTACTCGCCTCAAGCTGCCATATGGTTAGTGAACCATCCCGTATTTCGTTTCCCTGTACTCACAGCTCTTGCGCCATTGGAAGTTTCAGTTTGGTTACTCATGCATCTCAAAATCTGGTTTTTAGCTTTATTTACGGGCTCGTTTATCGGACTTTTTTTGAGAAAAATGAGGACATCATGAGCTTCCTCACACTCGGATTATTACTAGCGACTTCAAACTCACCCTATCTTGACCAACTCAGAAACGAACTCTCCAACGAAGAAAGCCCAACCAGCGAAAATTATTCTAAACAACAGAAAAATCTGTTAAATCAAAAATCTCCCCCCCTTTCATCAGAAAATTACACTCAGAAAATCAAAGATGGGCTAGAAGAAAAACCATCTGAACAACCCTATCTCGAAACTGAAAAGGCGAAACTTCTTTCACAGCCTGAAAGAGAAAGCTCAATCACTGCCTTCAAAGAGGGGCGCTCTGAACTCAAAATGCAAAGAACTGGTAAAATCAGTGGCGCTTTCTCTATGAAGGTTGGAGTATCAGCAAACAGAAATATTACCTCCCTGACCAGTGCAAAATCCTTCAACGAAATATTCGGTACTGCATGGACTCCTGATTTCCAATTTTCCTATGAGTTCCAGCCTTTTCATAGCGAGTGGTTTGGAAATATAGGTGTGGTCATGAGCACTGGAGTGACGTTTAACCAAGGGTTTGGGGTTTTTCAATTCAGTCTGACGAATCCAAAAACATTGCTACCCTTTGATTCTAAAGCCAGAACTAAATTTAGTTTTTTTA
>JAHFAB010000307.1 GCA_023250795.1 Bacteriovoracaceae bacterium | reverse complement strand
TTTGAGAGCGTTGCCCAGAAATTTTCAACCTTAATGGGTCATTTGCCTGAGTTTTTGGTCCAAGGAACTTTGTATCCTGACGTTATCGAATCGACCCTGATCAAGTCTCATCATAATGTGGGAGGGTTGCCTAAAGATTTGAGATTCAAACTCATCGAACCTTTGCGAAATTTGTTCAAAGACGAAGTGAGAAAGCTTGGAAAAGAATTGGGAGTTCCTGATCAGTTTCTCAAGCGACACCCGTTTCCTGGCCCTGGACTTGCGGTGAGAATCATTGGAGAGGTGACAAAAGAACGGTTAGAGATTTTGCGTCTAGTAGACGAGATTTTTATTGAATCACTTTTGCAGTCTGGGATCTATGACTCGATTTGGCAGGCTTTCGCTGTGTTTTTGCCCATCAAAAGTGTTGGAGTGCAGGGAGACGGGCGCACCCATGATCATGTTGTAGCGCTTCGAGCTGTGACTTCTTTAGACGGAATGACGGCGGATTGGTTCCAGTTTGAACCAAAGTTTTTAGCAAGTGTTTCATCTCGGATTTGCAATGAAGTGAGAGGAGTCAATCGCGTGGTGTATGATATTTCTTCGAAACCTCCAGCGACGATTGAGTGGGAATGATTCATCTAACAGATATATCTAAGTTTTACGGGCAAAAAGTACTTTTTCAAAATGGAAATTTCCAAGTTCGCGCCGGGGATAAAATCGGACTTGTGGGTCCCAATGGCGCAGGGAAAACCACTTTATTTCGCATTATCACTCGACAGGAATCTATCGACGAAGGCGATGTCAATATTGCTGAAAAAATCGTGATCGGTTATTTTTCTCAAGATGTAGGAGAGATGCGAGGGCGTTCCGCTTTAGAAGAAGTGAAAGCATGTGCTGGAAAAGTTTCAGAGCTGATCAAAGACATGCAAATATTAGAAAAGCAGCTCCAAGAATCAGAGACTAAGCCTCTTTCAGAGAAAGCTATGACTGAGCTCCTGGAGCGCTACGGAGATTTGCAAATAGAGTTTGAACAACGCGGGGGATATGACTTAGACTCTAGAGCAAAAGAAATCCTCACAGGTCTTGGAATTGGCCCTTTGCTTTTTGACCGACCGGTGGAGAGTTTCAGTGGCGGTTGGAAAATGAGAATCGAACTTTCAAAGATCCTCATATTAAACCCAGAAGTCTTACTCATGGATGAACCCACAAACCATCTCGATTTGGAGTCCATAGTCTGGCTAGAAGAATGGTTAGTCGGTTTCAAAGGCGCACTCGTGATGACGAGTCATGATCGGGATTTTATGAATCGGATTGTACGCCGGATTGTTGCCGTAGAAAATAAAAGCATTACTCCCTACTCTGGAAATTATGATTTTTACGTTCAAGAGCGTGCACTCAGACAGGATCAGCTCCTAGCCGCTCACCAGAAACAACAGGGCATGCTTGCCAAAGAAGAAGAGTTTATTGCCCGTTTTGGTGCAAGAGCTTCCCACGCAGCTCAAGTGCAATCCCGTGTGAAGAAATTAGAAAAAATTGACCGGATTGAGATCCCTTCGGACGAAAAAACCATTCAATTTGAATTTCCAAAACCCCCTCGTAGTGGAAATGACGTCGTCAAATTAGATCGTCTTGCTAAAGAATGGCCACTTGAAAATGGGGGTGTTCACTCTGTTTTTTCAAATGCCAGTGCGATGGTGAGGCGACTCGATAAAATTGCAGTTGTAGGGGTGAACGGAGCTGGAAAATCAACTCTTCTTAAAATTATAGCTGATCTGACAGAACCCACAAAGGGGGTTGCTCAAATCGGAGTCGGGGTTCAGGCCGGATATTTTAGTCAACATTCTTTGGAAGTTTTAAACTCAGAAAAAACCATCTACGACGAAGTCTATGACCGAGTACCAGATGCCACCATTGGATTTGTGCGCAACCTCCTGGGGGCATTTCTTTTTAGTGGAGATGATGTTTATAAGAAAATCTCAGTCCTCTCTGGAGGAGAAAAAAGCCGTGTCGTACTTGCGACGATTCTAGTGAACCCATTGAACTTACTAATTCTCGATGAACCCACCAACCATCTGGACATCAAAGCGAGGGAGGTTCTTCTGAGAGCAATTCAGGGCTTCGATGGAACAGTAATGATTGTGAGCCATGACAGGCATTTTCTGCGTGCCATAGCGACGCGAGTCTTTGAACTCGATCGAGGGGAACTCCGCGTTTATGAAGGGGATTATGAGTACTATCGATCTCTGAAACGGCACTAAAAACTGATGCGTTATAAATCATACTGGAATTCGATCATTGGAAATGATATAAAACTCCCATGTCTATTTACGATTATAAAGTTAAAACGATCTCTGGAGAAGAAACCACTTTGACCCCCTTTCGTGGCAAGACGTTGCTGATAGTAAACGTCGCGTCAGAATGTGGTTTTACAGTTCAGTATGAAGGGCTAGAAAAACTTTATCAGAAGTATAAAGACAAAGGTCTTGTAGTATTAGGATTTCCCTGCAACCAGTTTGGGGGGCAAGAATCCGGTGATGAGTCTCAGATCAAATCTTTTTGTGAAACTAAGTTTCATGTCACTTTTCCACTGTTTTCCAAAGTGGATGTCAATGGCGCAGGCGCAAGCCCTCTTTTTGAGTATCTGAAAAAAGAGCGTAAGGGATTTTTAGGCAGTGGAATCATTAAGTGGAATTTTACCAAATTCTTAGTGGGAAAAGACGGAGAGGTCATGAAACGATTTGCTCCACAAACCACGCCTGATTTGATTGAGAAGGATTTAGTTTTTTAGATTAATTCAGCTTTTGTCCTATAAAGAGTTTCCTGTCTCCAATTTGCTTCAATGATGTAAGAGAATAGCGATTTCCAAAAAATGAAACTTCTCTTTGTTGGATTTTTTCTGCACTCAGCAAAACCCCGACTCTAGATCGATGCATGGCCTGTTCCACAGCTTCGGCTGGAACTACCTGAAGGTGTTCAGGAGATGCAAAAAAAGGATTGTGCTGACCTCCCACCGTATACTGATTAGACTTCCAAAAATCATCGGAGATCACCGTATCTACTCCGGCTTTTCTAAAAGCTAGAACGGTGCCCCGTATTTCTTCGACCCGTCCAGAGAGCTTTGATTCACGAATGATTAAAACTCGTTCATAAACTTGATGACCCAAGTGTAAAAAAATAAGACTCAGAGTAAATGCCCAAGCCCGTCGCGTCTTCAATGAATCTAAAAAAACGCCAATGGCTACTATCAAAGCTGGAAAAATAGGAAGCAAATACCGCGAAGGAGCAATAATGGTATAAGTAAAAACACGTGTATAAGCAATTATTGCAAGTACTCCTGCAATGATGACTGGATCGAGCTTTCGATTGCGGCGGGCTTCTTTGATTAATGCTAAAACAGAAAAAATAATAAGGAGAGCAGAAAAATTTCTCAAAAATCCAGTCCCTCCTCCTATGATCTCAAAAACCACTCGGGG
>JAHFAB010000306.1 GCA_023250795.1 Bacteriovoracaceae bacterium | reverse complement strand
ATGAGCTGAGCGACTATCCCTACTACAGCTCAGGGTCTCCATCCGTTCAGTTCTGGAGCAGCTATCAAACACTTACCCCGAGCTTAATCCCAGCACTAGGCTCTCAGAATAATGAGGCCCAAGCCTTTGCAATAGAAAGACTCTTTTCAGTCTATTATACAAGCGATGAGACAATAAAAACTTATGCTCAACCCATAGTTGAGAAACTTGTTCCTCTCATACCATCCTTAATGGATCTCACACTCAAGGCAGATGGCCTACATACTCTAGGACGATGCGGTCCAGCAGCCAAAGGAGCACTTCCCCTTCTCACACAATGTACTAAGGATGAAGAAGGCAGAATGAGACATGAGGCATTTTTAGCTTTAGATAACTTAGGTGTTACAGCGCAAGAGGTTGCTCCAGAACTCATCAAAGAACTAAAAAATCCAAATGATAAAATAAATGCTGCACAAGCCTTGAGTGAAACCGGAATTGATCCTCAAATTGTTGATGCCTTTCTTCCCGATCTGATCCAAGCCCTTAACGATACCGCAATTAACCATTGGATTGTGAAGACTCTTGGAAAAATTGGATCCAAAGCATTTCAAGCCATACCCGCACTCATAGAGTCTCTGAAGAATGCCCGTCAATATGACGAGATGGTTAATATTTTAGACGCACTCCAATTGATTGAATCCAAGGAACAGGCTGTGCTTGATGCAACTGTAGCTCTGCTGATAAACCTAAAAAATGAACAAGCAACAATCGATGTGATCAAAACACTGATGATTTTAGAAGTCGATGGCATCAAAGTCAGTAAAAACAGTAAAATAACAGAGATCTTTTTGCCCTACTTGTTTAGAAAACTAAAAAACCAAAGTCTCAGTATAGATTGCTTAAGAATTTTAAAAAATATTGGCGCAGAAAACCAAATTTTAGCTTATGTTGACACGCTAAAAGAACCGATAAAGAAAGAAGAGACCGCCGAAACACTCAAACAACTTTTTCTTTTAGATCAAGACAATTCAGATAAAATAAAAGACTGTCGAGATTATAACCTTAACAGTTTCCCCTCAGAACCTCCGAATGAAAAACCCATTTACTGGCTCAAAAACACTGTATTACATAAACTTATTTCTTTTCTAAATGACCCAAATGTAAGCATGGAAGTTGTAATAATTTTGAGAAACCTGAAACCCAATGAATATGACAATTTATATTTAGAATTAGAAAAAAACCCAGATCCAGAAATCCAATCTGGAATTATTGAAGTCATTTCATCTTCTATAACTTCTCCTGATTTAAAAGCAAAATCTCTAGCTGTATTTTTGAAGCAAAATTCTCCCGATGTAGATCTAGTCGAAATATTGAAAAGTCAACTGGAGGATTCTGTAAGTTTTTCTAAAAGCCCTGATGAGTCCCTTAATCTTTTTATCCAAAGCACTCAAAACACTGCCATGCAAAACTGGACTATTTCTATTTTAAGAAAACATAATAAAGAAATTTCTCTTTCGTCATTGGTTTCAATCCTAAAGCAAAATCTAAAAACAGAAAATTTGGAAGACTATAAGCTCATACATACAGCACTCACCGAACTCAAAAAATGGGGGATTACGGCAAATGAAATCACCCCAGAGATTCAGAAATTTTTAATAAATGATCACGACAACTACGAAAACGATAGTTTAGAAATCATAAGACAAGATGCAGCCTTGGCTTGGTTTTTCATCTCAAATACATCTTTAGTGAATTTACTTAAGAATGCAAACCCTGAGGTCAAACGACAAATGGGGGATGTCATTCTAGGTCTTGACCCAAATGAGAGGATTTCAACTCAGTTCATGGATCACATCATAGAAGGATTTTCTATCTCAGATCCAGCCATACAAATTCCTTCTGCGATTGGAATTTTAGAGTTCCCTGGTGCACCTGAATCCCTAAGACTTTCTGCTGGCAAATTTCTTATATCTCTTTTGTCAAAACCAGATCGACTCCAGTCCTCAATTCGCGAAAAAGCTTATGAAGCGGTCGGGAGTTTTGGCTGGCAAGCCATCCCGCTCTTGCTCTCAGAAACTGTAAAATCTGGTTCTGAATTTGACGATACCCGAATTGAAAATTTGATCACTGGACTAGATCTCACTACTTTTGAAAGTGAGAAGGAACTGCTCTACCCACTCTTATTAAAGAATATCTTCGAATCTACTCCAGAACAGTGGGAAAAAACGCAACTCATAACCGCAGCATTCTTCACTCATGTTGGAGAACCCTCTATCTCAGTACTGGAAAAAGCCCTTTCTGAAACTGAAGATTCTGAAATAAAAAACAGGTTTTCTTGGATTTTGACGAACTTAAAAGAAACACGGTAAAAGACTGCACCCAGGCTTACCCGGATTTATTTTAATATGAGCTTGAAAATGCTAAAGGAGCGTAGCAGGATGCTGCGCGATGACTCAAGGATGAGTGCTGCATTTTCAATGCTTATATTTAAATAAATCCGGATAAGCCTGTTTGCAGCATAAATCTCTATCCTTCTTTACAACACTTACACATGCCCTTACACATCATCTTCAATCCAGCTAACATCACAATAATCGGCCATGCGATACTTACCAAATGCTGGCTGATGACATCAAAAGCCCCTAATAAGAAAACCAAGCCAAATAAAAATACAAAGACGGCTTTCATTTTATGACAAGGACAACAACAACCTTCACCTGCTTTACAAGCTTCACCATTTTTCATTTTGAGTGCTCCTTTTTAGTACAACAATAGAACTGCCCCTAAATTTTTGACCCATCTTGGGTAAAATGCAAGGATTTTACTTCAAATTTCACTCATGATACCCCCTAAACTGAGAAATGCGACGTTTTATTGAACTCATAGGCTTAGATTTTGGATCCACCACGAGCTGTGCACTCATTGCGCGGGCTCCACTTTTGAAAAATACCCTCACTGGAAAGATCGAACGAGGCCCCCTTGAGATCGTTTTTCGATCTGAGTCCGTGTTTACTCCTTTTAAAAATGGAGAAATAGACGGAGAAAAACTCCACTCGTATTTAGACTTATGGTTCCAAAAACTAAGCCCGGATCTTCTGAAAACAGGGGGTGCTATCATCACGGGACTCGCTGCTCAGAAAAATAATGCCCCTGAAATTATAAAACAAGTCGAATCTCGTCTCAGCGACTGCCTCACAGCGGTCGCTGATCAGCCTCATTATGAGTCTTGGTTGGCTTTCATGGGCAGCAGCTCAGAACTTTCTCTCCAAAACCCCACAACCGCTTTTTTAAACATTGATATCGGTGGAGGCACTACTAATTTTGCTCTAGGACAAGGAGGTGAAGTCCACTCTTGTGATTTTATGTGGATCGGGGCTCGGCATATTCAATTTGAAGTGGGCACCTTTCGGATCACTCATGTCACAGAAAAAGCTCAGGAAACTCTGAAAAAACTGGGAATTCTAGATAAAACAGAACTC
>JAHFAB010000305.1 GCA_023250795.1 Bacteriovoracaceae bacterium | reverse complement strand
ATCGCCTCGGTCTGTTTCTTAGACTTTCCGGCTCCTCAAAAATATACATGGGCTAGTTCAGGCACCTGGAGCTTCCCGAGCTTGTGATAGAGGCTGATCTCCAGTACTTTTGCTGTCCTAAATCCGTAAGATTTTCTGATCACCACTTTTGCTTTGTTGTTTTGCCCCTCTACAGCCCCCAAAGAGATCTCATTTTTAGCTTCGAACCAATTTAGGATCAGCTGCTTGTGGGCACGAATGGTTTTGGCTACCTTCTTCATTGGCTCCAACTTTGAGCGCATGACCTGGGTGCACCATTGATCTAGAAATTTACCAGCCCACGTCGCTGATGTGTAATCCCAGAAGTTTTGAAAATCCTCCTTCAAAAGATACGCGCGAATAGTTTTCAGATTACAGGCCAGCAAATCCTTGAGTTTCACTTTTTGCTTATCAGTCAGATTCTCTGGATTTTTCAAAAAGCACCAACGAGAATGCTTGAGGACGACCTCCATGCCTCTTTTAACCAGAGACTGAGTTTCTCCGGCTCGAACTTCATCAATCGCTTTGCTGAGTTTTTGCGCAATGTGGAACCGATCCAGAATATTCAGGGCATTCTTGGCCCTCTGTGCAATGAGCTTAAGGTAAGGCTTCCACATGTCACTGCAGACGAAGTTCAAACTCAAGCTTCGCGCCTCTCCGAACCAATCAAAGAAGTCCGTAATTGTTTTTTCGGTTCTCTTCTCCCCACACCAGAGCAGGCGTTTGCAGTGATTATCGATTTGATAGACCAAAGTCATGAACCCAAGCTTTGTAGACCAATGGATCTCATCAACTCCAATGGCTGTGATGTTGGTGAAATCCATGCGCTCCCTCCCCCAAGCCACCGCCATCTCAACGGAGGTAAAGACATGATGCCACGTTGATCTAAATTGTCTGGCTACTTCTTGCATACTGAGGAGCTTTGCCCACTCGCTTAAATACCATGCATAGCTTGTCGTCAGCGGGCTTTTACCCGTGCTCCATGGCACAACCTCTGCAACTACTCCACAGGATGGGCACTGCAATCGCCGTAAACGATAGAGAAACACTACGGCGACACCCCAAATTGGGACATGAATGAACTCTCGTCGTGGGAGCTGGTCATAGCCAGGGCATTTTTTCCCACAATCTGGACAGACTCCCTTGCTCCCACACCGTGCATCAACTTTGACCTCGATTCTCCGATCTTTTTTTTCTGTAAGTCTGACGTCTCGGGAAATAAAAAGCGGATAATCCTCCTTAAAATTCAAAAGGGTCTTCACGGTGAGTTGCATCTTGCCATCCTTCATGTTGAGTTATAAAAAAAAACTCTGGCAATGAAGGTGCAGAAATGTCGATGAAAAAAAAGCTCAGTCGAAAGTATGAGAAGCCCACTGATTATTTTAAGGATTTCAACGAATGGCCTAATGGTTGGCTGGTCATCGAAAAGGATCGAGAAATAGCCAATAATCTTCTGACGACCTTTGTTCCATTTATCGCTGCTTTGACTCTGGATGAACTCTCGGTCAAGACTGTTAAAAAACACATGGGCAATCTAGCCATGCTTGGCTCAGAAATTATTAGAAACCTCAACGATGGTGACGAAAAGTACAGAAAGCTCAAGCCAGAACAATTACTCCTAAAATATATTGACGCCGAAGAGGGGCCTTTACTTCATCACCTTGATCCAAACAAAAGTTCGGACGAAGCACGTCAGAAGTCATTTGACGCTACTTGTTGCAAGCTCTGCAGGTTCATTATTCCTTCAAAATGACCCACTAATTCTTCAGACGAACCGAAAATATAAGAAGAATTTTTTCTGAGAAAAAAAACACTCAAGACTTCACTACCGAACTCAATGAATTTGTGAAAACTCATAAAAGACTGCCTGCTAAAAAAATGAGGACATCAGAAAAAGAAAAAAAACTGGCCGATCGAATGTATAATCTGATCGCAAGAAACATAGAAAAAAAATTGCCCACCTCTCTTTCACCCGAAGCAACTCAATTATTGACAGAACTCATTGTTAGAACAGAAAAAAAAGCTGCCGTTAGGTGGAAAAACACTGACAACGATCCACTTTATAAGAAAATTAATCTCTATGTTGAGATTTATGATCAACTGCCAAAGAGCAATAAAAATAAAAAAGATGATCTGTCGTTAATATATGCAATATATTATTTTCTCAAGAACACCCCCCCCGAAACCTGGCCCGCAGAACTCAGCCCCAGGGCTAGAGAACTTCTTTTAGAAAAATATGCACAAATACAGAAGAAAAAAACTCAAGCGCTGCCTGCCCAACCAGACACCCACTAAACAAATCTCTCCGTAAACTCATGGTTCTGGTACGAGAAGAGTTTTTTCTGGCCATCCACCTCAGTCTCCACGTTGACAGGGCGGCGCCAAACTTCGGAGAGAGCTTTCATCGTCTCTTTGGACCACTGGACATCTAGATCCAGACCTTGGTGCTTATGAGTAAGAAGAAGTTCGCCTTTATTCTGAAAATTTCCATCAACCACATAAATAAAAGGCTGGCCACGGTTGGTCATCTGAAATAAAAGTTTCTCTTTCACTTTCTGGAAATCTCGATCGACAATTTCATACTGATTGGTCCGCCGATTAAAGGCATAAGTGTAGAGCTGAAAGCGTTCGACAAATTCCTCAGTCAGATACTCATCCAAAAAAGTCACGTCGTTACAAACTTTTCTGACCTCAAAGATTTTGCTTCTCCCCTGCCCCAGTTTCTGATCCCACTGGGCTTTGAGAACCATGTTGTCACATTCTTCATATAACTTTCCAAATTTTCCCCGATTCCAACGGTCTTCGATATCTCTAAAAAGTTCGATCCCCACTTTATAGGGGTTCACTCGCCCCGGTTGCACCGCCATTGTACCCGCATGATGATCGGCAAAGTCTATGATCTCCGAATCTTTGAGAGCTTTTTGCGTCATGATCTTAGAATGCCAATAGGAAGCCCACCCTTCATTCATCACCTTGGTCTGCCACTGTGGAGCAAAGTAATAAGCTTCCGTACGAATAATGGATAAGACATCTTGCTCCCAAGCTTCCAATGGTGCAAAGGCAAGCAAGTAAGCTAGAATATCTTTTTGAGGCTCCGGAGGATTTTTTTTAGACTTCTTGGCTTCTTCTTGCATTTTTTTCTTCTGTTCCGCTAAAAATGCAGGTGGATTGATAAACGTGTCCATATATTGGCGGCCGATTTTCAATCTCCCAGGCTCTGTATCTTTTTTTGAATTCTCTGAGATCTCCTCATCTCCAAAAATCTCTTTTTTCATCCCCGACTGTGTAGGTGTCTGAAACGAAGAATAGGGATCAATCAAACTCTCAAGCGCTAAGCATCGATCAATAAAAGACTCGACCGCATCTTGCCCATATCGATCCATGTAATTACGTATCCTCACGGCATGATTGGCCATCGCATCGAGCATTTTTCGGTTTGTTCGA
>JAHFAB010000304.1 GCA_023250795.1 Bacteriovoracaceae bacterium | reverse complement strand
TGTAACAAAGATCTTCATTACCCAGTTGAAAATGGTGCGTTCCATCCTGGCTGTGGAGCAATCGTTGAAGCCCTTGAAAAGGCTTCAAAAAGATCCACCGATATTGAAATTGGAAAACCTAATTTATTTATTTTAGATCTCCTTCTAAAACAAAACAGCATCGACCGAAATGAATGTATTTTATTTGGAGATACTCTCGAGTCGGACATTCTCCTAGCTAATAGAGCAGAGATCCCAAGTATCTGGATTAATGGTGACACAAAAGTTACCAGTGTATTTGAAAAACACGCAAAGCCTGATGCTAAAATACAATCTTTAGAAGAATTACTAGTTCTTTTATAAAGGGTATTCCTGTCAAACCCTGTTGCAGTAAGAAAGGAAACCGAGATATTTCCTTTCTCTATGATGTAACCCTTTTTCAACTGTAGGCAACTACCTACAGTGACCTATCGTGATATGTAGCGATTCCCCAACATTTATAAACAATATTTGCTATTTTTCTCAATCATTTCAACATCAGTTTTTTGGCACAATACATGCATAAGAGGGTGAAAATGGCAGAATTAACTGCCATTCACAGTAAGGAGAAAACATGGAAACCGTACAGGCTGAATTCACTACAGACATTTTCAATGTCAGTAACGAAGCCGATCATGTCGAAGTGATTCTAAATATAATGGGTGAAGCTGAAATCAGCGAGTCTGGAAGACGCTGTTAACACCTATCGTTATTGAGGAGCGTCCGGGGATTTTATTCCCGGACGCATTATTATGAAATCAAACTCCATTCAAAAAATAAAATCCATTACTGGACCTAATTCAGTTCAGAGTTTTCAAAAAGAGCACCTTTTTCAAGATCAGCCCTGTGTGATCCAAAACGAAATTGAATCTTGGACAGCACTAAAAAAATGGAATGCACACTATTTATCTGAAAAATTTGGAAACATTCATCTTCCAATCAGCAACTATAAATCTCAAGGAAATATAAAACCAAGTTTAAAACAAAAAATGAGTATTAGAGATTATTTCTCTTATATTGAACAAACGGAAAACGGAAAGGACGAAATTCAAGAACCCCTCTACGCCGCTGGCTGGCATTATTTGAAAGACTGTGCTGAACTTGCTTCTGATCTAGGAGTTCCAGAACACTTTTCTGACAATTGGATTGATCGATTAAAAGGAATTATTAACTTTGATCAGACTTCACTTTTTATAGGTCATAGAAAAGCCGAAACACCTCTTCACACTGATTCATTTTTTGTTTCAACCTGGCTAGCCATGGTTCAGGGTGAAAAAATCCTGAGACTTATACCCGGCCAGTACTCAGGATACGTGAAGAACGGATTAGATACATTTGATGCAAAAGTAATTGATGAATTATCTAAGCAAGAAATCCCTCTCTATGAAGCTAAGATAAAAACAGGTGATATTATTTATATCCCACCGGGATGGTGGCATCAGGTCAAAAACGAATCTGTGACAATTGCAGTTTCAAATAATTATGTGAGTTCATATCATTTTCTTAATTTTGAACAACAATTAAGAGCAAAACTATTAAAACCACTCGTCAACCTAAACAAACTTCGCGATGACGCAATATTAACATCAGCCGAGAGTTTAACAAATTTACAAAAATTTCGTTATTCAATACCAACAACTAGGAGTAGTAAATTTATAGAAAACGAGCGTGATTATGCAAAATATTTAGTTCAAGAATCTAATAAAATCTCTTACCTATTAGATTTTATGGAATCGAGGTCGTTTTCATGAAGTCTTCTCACTGGGCCATTGACTCTCTACCAATCGGAACTGACATACAAGACAGCTGGGATTACAGTGGCCTACAAGTATATGGATTAAAAAATCTCTCTTTAGGACAAGCAATTAGCGAAAAACTCATTAACTTCGAGCAAGATAAGGCTGGCTTGAAAACAAAGCTTATTTTAAAATCTAATCTCCAATGGTCTGATGGCTCTAAAATTACTGGATTTGACTACTTCCGGGGTATCCAAAAATCCCTCAATTCAAATCGATTCCTTGCAAACACTTTATTTAGAAATATTGAAAAAATAAATGTTTTCTCTGAGTCCTTAGAGTTTAAAATGAAAAAACCTAACTTCAAACTCAACTCTACTCTTCAGATTCCTAATTTTTCACCAATAGCCGGGGGAGATAAACCTTTATCCTCAGGAAATTACCGCTTTATAAAAAGAAATTCTAAAAGCTTTATTTTTAGGAAAAACAAAAACTGTCCTAACTCATATTTGCCGGAGCATGTAAAAATAGTCCTTGTGAAAAATCCTAACGAGAATATAAAACGCTACAAAAAAGAAGAGCTTGATATTACCGCAGATACTTCTTTCCATTATAAGAATAAATCACAATACGAGAATGAATATTTTAAAAAAAACACTGGACTTTTATTTTTTATAACTTTTGGAACAAATCTCTCTAAACCCGAGGAGATTGGTTGTAGAGCTAAAATTTTAAAAATCATCAACCAACTAAGAGATAATTTATGTAAAAATATTACTTATGGAATTGGAAAATGTTCTCAACCCTTAATCCACGAAGACTGTCATGATGAGAATATTTCCTTTAACAATCCTTTAGTTTTGACATACGACGACTACTACCCTAATAGGGAAGTGGCAGAGTTTATTGCTTTTGAACTCAATCAAGCAAAAATCCCAGTTCAACTAATAAAAGACGACTTCTATTTTCCAAAAACCTCCTATGATCTAAAACTTAAAATTAGTCGTGGTCCGTCAGGAAAAGCCTACACCAGATATGCATCTTTTTCTGGTTTGGGTCCAATATTCTCAAACAAAAAAACATACTACGAGTACATTACCTGTCTAGACCACTGGGAACAAGATCCAAATCTGCTTCATCAGAAGTATCACATTAATTCTCTCAGAAGTATCTTAGCAAAAACAGTAGCTATGATTCCTCTTTTTGAAATTCCAGGGATCTATTTTAGTCGAACTGGAATTGACAATCCTTTGCTTCAAAATCTTATAAATACAGAAAGCACAGAATTATGAATATTTTAAAAGAAAAATCACATCTAAAGATTAAACGTAATATCAAACTTTATTATTTGGCTACTTTTTTTGGAAATTTAGATTTTACACGTGGAATATTCATTATTTTCCTCATAAACCGAGGCTTGAGCACATCTAAAATCGGATTTTTGCAAACCACCCTTTTTGCAATGAGTTTTTGTGCAGACATACCCACTGGATTATTGGCTGATTATTTTAAAAGAAAATATTCAGTCATTGCAGGTTATCTTTGTATGGCCTTGTCAGCAGCCCTACTTCTAAAAGCAAATCATTTTTATGAGTTCCTTATTCTTTTTATTCTTCAAGGTCTGAGTTTTGCATTACAGTCTGGGGCTAAATCTGCATTGCTCTATGACGAACTAAAGCAAGAAGGAAGAGAATGGGAATCAAAATACTTAAAAATAT
>JAHFAB010000007.1 GCA_023250795.1 Bacteriovoracaceae bacterium | reverse complement strand
ATTTGAAGAAGAAATCATCACTGCCTCTGCGAGGCTCAAATCGCTTGAGCATGGGATGTTTGATAATCTCATCAAGGAAATCCAAGTTAAAATTCCAGAATTCATGCAAGCCGCCTCGCTTTTGGGAATCCAAGACGCGCTCGTTTCACTGGCTTGCTTGGCGCAAGAGCCGGGATGGATTTTTCCTCAGATTGATGAAACGCTCGATCTGGAAATCCAAGCAGGACGACATCCCTTAGTCGATACAAGTAGTGGGAGAACCGGCCAGTTCGTACCCAACGATCTCTCGCTCTCGCCCGAAACACGTCTCACGCTTCTCATCACAGGTCCGAACATGGGTGGAAAATCTACTGTCATGCGGCAAGCCGCGCTGATTGTTCTTTTGGGGCAAATGGGCGCTCCTGTTCCAGCGCGTAAAGCCCGCTGGGGAGTGGTCTCCGCGCTTTACACTCGCATTGGGGCACAAGATGCGATCTCTAAAGGGCAAAGCACTTTTATGGTGGAGATGAGTGAGCTTGCACATATTCTTCATCGCGCGGACTCTCGCGCGCTTATTATTTTGGACGAGATTGGGCGGGGAACAAGCACTTATGATGGCGTCAGTGTCGCGTGGGCGACGCTCGAGTGGATCTGTACACAGATTCGCGCCAGAACTCTTTTCGCAACTCATTATCATGAACTCACGAAATTGGTGAGCCAACTGCCCTCTTTGGCAAATGCACACATGGCTGTGGATGGAGGGAAGGCTACTGGAACTCAAACTCTCTCATGTGAGATGCGCTTTCTTTATCTCCTGCGTGAAGGCCCCACCAATGAAAGTTTTGGTATCCATGTTGCAAAGCTAGCGGGTCTCCCCTTGCCAGTGGTTGAACGCGCTTGGAAAGTTTTGGAAATATTAGAAAAAAACACTTCGCAGGGTCCACAGGACTTTGCGCAAGATAGCGACCAGCTTTCGTTTTTTGGGAATTTGGGTTTAGATGCCAGAGCTCCAGCCACTCCTCTTGTCACCCCACCACCGCCTCACCCAGTCATTACGGAGCTCATGAGCACGGATTTTAACTCAATGACTCCCGTACAGGCTCTAAACTTGCTCGTGAGGCTCAAGGACAACGTGTAAGTGGACGGCCGTTTTCCAGGAAAACGGGCAGTCAGGCATTCTGGGACTGTTCACTGGGTTCTGTTACTGGCACACAGGCATCAGGCCGTCAGGAAAAACCACCTGGGTTTTGGATTAATCGGTACAAACAGGCTGCAAGTGAATCAGATGCATGGAGTTCTTGTGAGTATCCACAAAGATCAAGTATCACCTGAACTTCTCGAAGTGAACCCAGTGAAATTGCATAAAATTTTTTTCTATCTTTTCTAGTGGGTTTAGCTGATCCCTCGGCAAGGTTTAATACGATACTCAAAAGCGCTCGATCAAATTGATCTTTGAATGGAGCTTTGAAGTTCAAGCCCTGACAAGCTTTATAAAATTCCTTAGCAAGTTCGTAAGTTCTGAAGTTTTTCATAATTTTTTTCTCCTACCCTTGGGCGAGGAGAAAAAAATTATGAAAAACTTCAGAACTTACGAACTTGCTAAGGAATTTTATAAAGCTTGTCAGGGGCTTAAACTTTCCAGTATTGCAAAGGATCAGTTTGATCGAGCGCTTTTGAGTATCCCACTTAACTTGTCAGAAGGAGCTGCTAAACCCACTGAAAGAGACAGAAAGAAGTTTTACTTCACTGCTCTTGGTTCACTTCGAGAAGTTCAAACACTACTTACTCTTTTCGGTACTGAGAAGTTGTAAGAACAAGCCGATATCCTCGCAGCTCACTTATACCGTCTCTGTCACTTTCACAGGTAACGGCTCACTGCTTACAGCTCACCGTACACTCTCCATTATTGAACCTATATAAAAAATGTCTTGCTTATTTCCATATTTTATGTAAAAATGGAAATGTGTTTGACAGAACTTTAAAGATATCCAAAAAAGAAAGCTACTTCATTTTTGGGCCGAGAGGCACCGGAAAAACAAATTGGTTAAAAACCCACTATAAAAATGCACCCTATTTTGACTTACTCGAAGGAGATGTTTTATTTGATCTTTCGCAATCATCTAAAAACCTAGAATTGAGAATTGGAGAAAATTACAAAGGTCCAGTCATAATCGATGAAGTACAAAAACTACCCACCATCCTTGACGAAGTTCATCGATTGATTGAGCTACGTAAAGACTTACACTTTATTCTGACTGGATCAAGTACTCGGAAAATAAAAAAACAAGGAGTGAACCTCTTAGCTGGAAGAGCACTTGTAGAACATTTTTATCCATTAACTATCGAAGAAATCGGAAAAGACTTTATAATTGAGAAAGCACTAAAAACTGGGCTTTTGCCAAAATCTTGGACCAGTGAAAATCCGGTCGTTTTTTTAAAATCATATATCCAAACTTACATTGATCTTGAGGTCAGACTAGAAGGCTTGGTCAGTGATCTCTCTGGGTTTAACCGATTTCTTCAAGCTGCAAGCTTTTCTCAAGGGAGTGTTCTGAATATATCTGCAGTTGCAAGCGATTGTGGGGTTGAAAGGAGAACTGTCACAAATTATTTTAGCTTGCTCAATGATTTATTACTCTCTTATGAGCTACCTGTTTTTTCAAAACGTGCCAAACGTGAGTTAATAAAACACAGAAAATTTTATTTTTTTGATGTAGGAGTTTTTCAAACTTTACGTCCTAGGGGACCTCTGGACTCTGATTCTGAAGCACGAGGCACTGCTCTTGAAACTCTGGTGCTCCAAGAGTTAATTGCACAAAATAGTTATAAAAAATTAGGATACGAAATTTTTTTCTGGAGGACTCGAGACCACCTTGAAGTCGATTTTGTACTCTATGGAGAAAGAGGACTGATTGCGATTGAAGTGAAGGCATCTTCAAGAATTCGTAATGATGATGTAAGAGGACTGCTAGAATTTACAAATGATTATGCCATTGCCAAAACCTATCTTCTTTACGGAGGAAGCAAGGCCTATCGTCATGGAAAAATAGAGATCATACCTGTGCAGCAGTTTTTGGTAGAAATACTGAAGTATCTTTAGGTGCCACTAAAACATCTCCCGCACCTTCTCCAACGTTTTCCTCAGTGCAGAACCCATGGGCAACTCATCTGATCCAAGAGAAAACCAGCGCAGCTCCGAATCTGGCTCTGCAACGCCCCACCCCTGCGAATCCTCCAACTTCCACACCTGTGTTTTTCTAAAAATTTTGTGATTTGTGACAACGTGCCGGGTTTCTACAATGCCCAAATTCACTGCCTTAGAAACCGGAGCACTCTCTAATAAATCCCAAAGCCCTTCACGCCACTCGCCTTTTCTACGACGCCGCAGCATAATACTCCCGACTCCCACGACCTCAGCCAAAACACAGTGCAATTCTTCGTGAACTTGCACCCATTTTTTAGCTGGTTTGCGAGGAGGAAAAGATTCGACCTCGCCACACACGCGCGCCTGACAAATCCCAGCTAATGGACACACACTACACTTTGGGTTTCCGGGTGTGCAAACAGTCGCACCGAGTTCCATGAGTGCTTGGTTTAAAACACTGGGCCTAATTGAATGAGAAAATCCTTTTTCTACAAAAATCAGAGAAAGCTTCCAGAGTCTGGACTTAAACTCAACATCCCCCTCCTCGCGCCCCACTCTCCTCACGCGCGATAAAACTCTTTCCACATTTCCATCCAAAATAGGTTCGGGCTGATCGAGCGCAATTGAAAGAATAGCTCCAGCCGTGTAAGGACCAATCCCCGGAAGGGAAAGCCATCCCTCCCTACATTTTGGAAAACCACCCTCCGAAAAAATCTGCTTTGCAGCACGGTAGAGGTTTCTCGCCCGAGAGTAATACCCAAGCCCTGCCCAATGAAGAAGAACGTCGTCTTCCTCTGCACGCGCCAAAGTTTCGACGTCAGGAAAACGCTTTATAAAACGCTCAAAATAAGGGATCACAGTCGCCACCTGAGTTTGCTGAAGCATAATTTCAGAAATCCAAACACGGTAGAGCGTCGGCGCCTCGCGCCAAGGTAAGACACGTTTTTGGCGCATGAACCAGTCTTGTAACTTTTTTAGCGAATGTTCGAATGATCTCAGTCTGGACTTGCTCACATTCACTTCATCCCATATGCTCAAAAGAAAGGGCAAGAATGATTTTTGCCTAGCTAATCGCCTTAGCTACTCGAAGGACTCGACGCGATGCTTAAACTGAAACACAAAACACTCTGGCCCCTCCTCTTAAGCTCTCTCTCCTGGGCAAGCACATATCCAAGCTCGTCTCTCCGCATCGTCATCGATCCCGGGCACGGTGGCTCTGACTTTGGCACTGTTTACAATGGAGGCGCACAAATCCTCTCTGAAAAAGAAATCACACTCCTTCTTGCCAAAGAAACCGCAGAGCAACTCCGAATTGGGGGCGAAGACGTCATCTTAACTCGCACCTCAGATGTCGAAGTCCCACTCTCCGTGAGAACTTCACTTGCCAACAAACTCCACGCAGATGTTTTTCTTTCCATTCATATGAACTCCACCCGTCCCCGCCGTCAGAACACAGCAGAGGGTTTTGAGACATATATTTTAAATAATACAACCGACGCCTCCTCCAAACGACTCGCTCACTTAGAAAACAAAATACTCTCTCCACAAACTGAGGACTCCCCTCCATTGGATGTTGCACTTATTCTCAAAGATTTAAGACTCGACGCAAATCTCTCAGAAAGTAAACGATTGGCGTGTAGCCTACAAAGCCACCTCTTAAACTCTGTCACTCACTTTAAACGCCCCAAAAACCGTGGGGTCAAACAAGCCCTCTTTCATGTGCTTCTGGGAGCTGACATGCCGAGCGTTTTAGTCGAAGCTGGCTTTCTCAATAGTGCAAAAGACCGAAGTTTAGTGCTTTCCCGAGAGGGAAGGCGCTCCATAGGCAGGGCGATAGCTCAGGCGGTTCATTATTTTAAAATTAAGAAAAATACCCCCCGATCTCTCTTAGAACTAAGCAGTTGTAAAATAAATTGACAGGTTTTAGATTTATTAAACCAAAAAAGTTTAAAAACATAAAAACAAAATATCCAACTAATTCAATAAATTATAAATAAAAATGCCAATGTGTTTTTTTTGACCCAGTTGGCATGGCACTTGCTTATTACATCAATGAGAGCATGTGACGGAACCAATGTGAAAGTGACCGTTGCAAGTAGTAGATGTTGTGTGGAGGTAGTTATGTTTAGTGCTCGTTTAAAGCGAATTGCGACAGCCATCGTAATATTAAGTATCGCAGCTCTGCTTGCTGGATGTGGAAAATCTGAGCCAGTAGAAAACCGCGGTGGAACCCCTGGTGGCCAACCCGCCCCTTACAGTGGCGGTGGGTGTGTTCCCCTTGGACAACCAATCAGTTTCACTGCAAATAATATGTATTTTTATCAACCTGGATCCTCTGGAGAAATTGCTGTGGGACAAATCCCTCAAAACAATCAAAGTTTTTTACCCATCCCAGCAAAATTTGCAGGGAGAAATATCGGTCAAATCTATGTAGATCCCAACGTACATGCCGTTCAAAATCCTTACGGCAGTCAAGGTGGACCTGGCATGACCTATGAAGGATATAGTCCAAAGGGATATGTTCGAATGACTATTACTCCGACCTCAGGAAGTCCTACACAAGCAGGGACAGCTAATGCTGCGGGAGAAATTCAAACTTACATCCAAACCTATAGCTCTCCTTATACAGGTGGCTACGGAGGTTATCAGCAACCTTACAACCCTTACAGTAGTCCTTACGGAAGCCCCTACGGCGGCAGTCCCTACGGTGGAAGCCCCTATGGAGCTCCTGCTCCAGTACAACCGCAAGACCAAGTTTGTGGACTGGCGATTGTGCTCAATATTCGCGAAGGGAATCGACTTTATTTAGGGAATATTTATCTTTACACGAATAATTCTGGAAATGGAAAAGTCATTGAGTTTACAGGTGCTCTGTAATGATAAAAAATTTCGCTGAGTGGAACTGTTGAAGCTGATGTTGAAAAAGTAGAAGTTGAAGTTGAACCCACTCAAATGATTCACGGGTCTGGTCAAAGACTTGTGAGCGAATCAAAAGGGAAGTCTGATAATTCAGATTTCCCTTTTTTTTGAATAGTCTCCAAAAGGAGTGAGCCGAACTTCTTCGGGCGTGTTTCTGGATGTGTGCGAAAAAATGACTATTTTTAATTTTATTTATTCTTAATAAAAGCTATTTTTTAGTTGTTTTTAGTAAATTATTTGGTATGACCTCATCATAGAAATATGAGGTGAATTATGAAAACAATCGACATCAGAAAACTATCCGACTCAGAGCTTCTGGAACAGACAGAAAAAGCTGTTTTAGTAGAACGCGAGAGCACAAACCTAGTTTTAGATCACCTGCGTGAGATCCAGAGTAGACGACTTTATGCTCGCCTCGGGTTTAGCAGCATGTTTGAGTATTGCACTCAGCATCTAAAATACTGCAACTCCGGTGCCCAACTTCGTATAGACGCCATGCGCCTGTCTTTAGAACTTCCAGAAATCAAAGAGTCATTGGAAAAAGGAGATCTCAGTCTTTCCGTCATAGGATCGTTTCAGAAATTTGTGCGTCACGAAAACTACAGAAGAGACAAGAAATACTCGAAAGAAGAAAAACAGGAACTTCTCAAGCAGGTGGAGAGTAAATCACGAGTAGAGGCAGAAAAGGTTTTTGCAGAGATCTCACCTGAGGCATTTCCAAAAGAAAAAGTCAGAGTATTGAACGGAACTCAATCTGAACTTCGTTTAGTAGCAGATGAAGAACTGATGGAGCTGATCGCTGAGATGAAGGCAAAGTTACAACAGAAGGGGAACTCAGACCCAAGCTACGCTGAGATTTTTAAAAGTGGATTGAGGAAGGCGCTTAAAAAAGAAAAGGGTGTTGCTGCGGTGGGCGCTACTTCTTCAGAGGAAGTGCGAGGTGCTAAAAATGGGGTGAGCAAAGCTTTTGCCAGGCCAAACTCCACTTCCTCAGCGGAAGTGGGCTCTTCCTGTAAACAGCCTCGGGCATCGCGAGTTTATATCTCAGTTTCTGCGAAAAAAACTGCCTTTTATCGAGCAGGAGAGCAGTGCACCTATTTTTCAGAGATTACAGGTAAACGCTGTACTGAAAAACATTTTTTGCAAGTAGAACACATCATTCCCGTAGCGATGGGTGGGAGCTCTGAACAAGAAAACCTTACTGTTCTGTGCGCTTGTCATAATCGACTGAGTGCGATTGATAGTTTTGGGATGGAGAAGATGCGGCCCTATCTGAGGCATGGGTAAGCGGATAAACATGGCTTAGAGAATAATCAAATCTCAAGGTCAAAGCTGACACAGGACTTTTAAGTTAAACCACTTCGACGATTTAATTACATATTTATTACATAATATATCCAACAATAATCTTGACTACTTGCGTCTAAAAGATGAAAATCTGATTATTAGGCTGCATTTGGGGTGAGTTTTGTAAGGGGGGGGGTATATGGGGAATGTACGAAATAACAAGTATCGCTTGTTTTTAGGGCTACAAATACTTGCGATCGTCGTCGCATGGAGCGGCATGAATATCGCAGTTGCTGGCCATGAGCTAGAGGATCCAGCTACTCAGAATTCTGAACAAATAAAACATGAGACTTGGGAAGTAAAACATAGTCCTGGTAAAAAAGCTGATTTTTCTCAAGATACAGGACCCGACAGTATCACTAACGATGATCCTTGCAGAACTTCCACTCATCTACATGAAAAATTTAGTTGTGCAGGTACTCAATCATTAATCCAAGTAGGTCAAATTACCAATGCTCTTGGACAAGCAGTAGGTACTGCAGCTACACAACTGGAGGGACAAAAAGCTCAACTTCATGCTGACGAAAATGGCACTCAGTCAGCCGCAATCGAAGGAGCTGCAAAAGCACAAGAAAGATCAGGCCAAATGCTAATGATTAATGGAATTATGAACACTGGGTTTGGAGTCATGCATTTATCAAATGGTTCGGGACACAAATCAAACGCTGCAGAAATTAAAACCATGTCGAAAACAATAGATAGTGAAAATAAAATTGACGATAACAATGCAGATAATATTGCAGGTACTGGAAAAACAGGGCAAGATGGAACACACGAAGGTTTTTACAAATCAAAAGGACTTTCTCAGCAAGCCATTGAGAATTTTAATCTAAATTCTGCAGTCAAATTACGAGAAGTGGAGACCGTTCAGGGTGTCATCAATGCAGCTAGAAATAAAGCAAACAACGATCAGGCCGCAGCAACAGCAGACCTGAATCCTATAACTCATCAACTGAAACAAACAATAGCTAATGAAAGCCTTGCAAAAGCCAATGCACTCCAAGATCTCCGAAAAGCAGAAATCAAAAAAAGACAAGAGGGATCAGAAGAAAAAGCAAGTGATATGAAAAAAGAAATTGGCAAAATTAAAAATGCATCTTTAGGCGAACAAATGAAAACTGCTGCCGAAGCCAAAGCCGCTGGAATGCAGTCCCTCATCACTGGAGTGGGACAACTGGCTAGCGGATATTTCAATCTCATGGCTGCAAAAGAACTAAAAAAAGCTGCAAAAAATCTCAAAGAAGTGGACAGCCAAGGACCGATTCTCATTCCAAGTTTTGGAAAGCAACTCGACGCGGATCCGGTAGCACCTCGAACTTCTACAACAATCACAGGAAGTGGGGCGACTCCAGATCAAGGCAGTGCTGCAGACACTTCAACTGATACAACCCCGCTTGATAATGGACTTGGACCTCCGATTGCAGAGAAAAAAGACGAGCCTCCAGTTACAGGACCAGCTCCTGGAGCATTTACGCCAGGCACTCCCCCACCCGCTGGCGGTGGAGGGGGTGGAGGTGGCTTAGGCAGTGGAACCACCGGAGTGGCAACACAAGAACAAACTGACGGTGGCGGGTTGGCTCAAAGAAACTTTCAGGATACGTCGAGATTCGCAAGAGAAAGTGGTGGTGGTGGCGGAGGTGGTTATGCCGGTGGTGGTGGTGGCAAAGGTGGTGAAGTCGCCTCGCCCAGTACCGATGGTTCAAGCCTACAAGACATGCTCAAAAAAATGCTCGGTAAAGACGATGAACACGGGAATAATATTTTAGACTACACTGGAAGAAATCTAGCTGGAGAGACAGCCTCCTATTTGGATAGGAATGTCAATATTTTCCAAAGAGTTCACGAAACCTATCAAGCGAAGAATAAAAAGGGCCAGGTAGGAATATAGCGTCGGAGTTTAAACAAAGGGGATCGACATGAGTCATTCAACTTTAGTTCGGAGGAGCTTGATCACTTACCTTTGTCTCACGCTTGTGCTGCTTGCGCCAATACAGGCCAGCGCCGCACTCGATGCTCAATACTACGCCTACAAAAAAGCTGCGGATAAAGCTGAAGAGTCCGCAGACGTTAACGACACTCTCTGGAAAGTTTGGGCAGGTGTGGGCGCTGTCTGTACCGCAGTATGTGCGACTTCACTCGGTGGAAGTACTATCGTAGGACCGGCCACAGATCCGTGGATTTGCTCTGGCTCCACTCTGGCCGCTTCGATCACCGACGCTGCGATGACCAAAGAAATGACCACAGCCCTCATGGGTATTGTGAGTGTGGGCGCGAGCGTTGCAATTGCTCCGAGCATTCCAGAAGTAAAACCTGGGCAACCCACGCCCAAGCCTCCAAAAAACTGGGGTGCTTGCATACAGGCTGCGACGGCTGTCATTCAAGTGTTCATAAAAAGAAACTCGATGGAAGAGCAAAAAAAAGCAGCCAAAGAAAATAGGAAGTATGCTGAGCAACTAGCTGCAGAATCCGGATCTCAAACCGTTGTGGCATCCACTGGGGGCTCTATTATTACCACTCCAAACGGCAGTGCTGGTGCAGGTGTTCCTCAGCCGGGGCCTAATAATTCGGGTCCAGGGTTAACCACAGTGAGCGACCCGCATACTAAAGATTCGAAATTGTCACTCAGCAATTGCTCAAACACTAAAGGCTCAGGAGATGTCCAACAATCTGTTTTCTGCGCGACTTCTTTTGACAAAAATCTTCCAGATTTTGTTAAATCGCCAAAATTCAAAAAAGATTTCAAAAATGTTTCCGGCAAGGATCTCAAAGACTTTTTGAAAACTGATTCTCCCTCTGGAAATGAAGGAGTTACTAGCGCTTTTGGAGGAGTCTTAAATCCCAGTCAATCCTCAAAATTAACGGCCATGCTCGATCGGTTCCAAAAACGTCATGAGGGTGCGTGGGGAGTCGAAGGAACAGCTTACGCGGGAGGCGGCGGGGGTGGAGGGGCAAGCTCTGGTCCACAAAAAGCAGAAGTGGATCCCAGCGCCATGATCGGCAGCCTCATCGAACAATTCATGCCCAAAGATGCTGTGCAGACTGGTGCAAAACTCGATCGCGTTGCTGCAGCGAATCTCACAAGATCGCCTGCTTCGATTTCCGAAGATCCAAGACTCGGATTATTCGAACGTGTGAGTTTCAGGTACCAAGTCGTCGTGAGAAGGATTCTGCTACATTAGGCTTCCCAGACTAGAAAATCAGGGCATAATTCGCTTCATAAATTCATCAAATAAAGGAACAGTGAACTCTGTGTCTCCATGAGCTGGGCTAAAAATCATCCCCTTTTTTATTAAACTATTTCTAATAGGTGCAATACTCTGCACTTTTACTCCCATTTTTTCAGATATATCTCCGGATCTATGATCTCCAGACCCAAGCCCGGCAAGCGCTCGCAAATATTCTTTTTCACGAGGAGTCAGTCGATCAAATCGAACTCGAAAAAAACTTTCATCAAGGCGTTTTATGGACTCAAGCGTTGCTTGATGTATGTCTCCTACTCCAATGGGGGATATTTTTGCAATATTCCAAGCATGATAGCCCCATTCTTGAATAAAATAGGGATAGCCTTGAGTTTTATTAACAATTTCGGTTAATGCATCTGTTGTAAATTCAACGTTTTGTTCTTTTACTGGCTCCTGCAAAGCATTCATTGCATCTTGGATGTTCAAAGGTCCAACGACAGGAAAATCAAAAAGTCTTTCTGCATACGATTTAGATTTACCCGAAAGTCCCACTAATTGTGGCAATCCAGCACCCACCAATAGAAGAGGTAAACTTCTCTGAGATATACGATGAACGGCCATGATTAGAGCACTGAGTTCAGTTTCAGTCAGATACTGAATCTCATCAATAATTATAGCAACAGCTGTTTTTTTGTCAGCTGCAGCCTCCGCTATCGCTTCGAAAAGAGATGGAAGATCCGACTCAAGATCTCCACTGTCAGCAGTTCCAGTTTCTGGGTCAACATCTAAACTAAACTCCAAATCTTGAACCTTAATTTTTATACCATTAAAAAAACTTCTTAAAATCCTAAATCCACGCTTCACCTTTTCGCTCACTTTCTCCATACGATCTAGAGAATAGAGAAGTTGCCTTAATGAAGGCAAAAGAAGTTCTGCTAAAGTTTTGCCCTCATAAGTTTCAATAAACATAGTTTTATAGTTTAATTCTTCGGACATTTCTCGGACCTTATTTAGAAGAACTGTTTTTCCAACTCCCCGTAAACCAACAAGCATCAGACTTTTTTCTGATCTCCCATTCTTTATACGGTTCAGAGCGATTTTAACTCTCTCCAAAGTGGTATTGCGACCTGCAAGCTCAGGAGGGGGCGACCCGGCGCCTGGTGAAAAGGGGTTGGTCAGTGGGTTCATATTGATTGATGTTATCCTAGTTTATCGATGTTTGCTCTATTTTTGATAAACTAGGATAACATGAGTCAATACGGGTTTCTTTACGCGACTTTCAAGGTGAGTCGAGTCTGTATTTTTTCAATTTCTTCAATAGTTTCAATTAGTTTTATAAACCGTTCTACCTCAGAACGATTATAGCGTATTTTCGTTCTTAAGCAAAACTAAGGGCTAACTCAGTTTCTTAAACAGCTAAATCAGATTCTTCACCAACTCCACCGCTGAACAGACTCGGATTCCCTCTAAGCTCTGGTAGTCTTCCTTTCCCTGCATATGGACTTGGTATGCGGGCACTTTGGGGTACTTCAAAGAGAGGTACTTCAGTTGAGGTGAGAGGTTTTGGTCTCCCCATTTACACTCAACAAATAAAATCGGTTTCCCTTTATCTAGAACTACAAAATCTACTTCTCTACTATCTGTATCTCGAAAATACCGAAGCTCTACATCCCTTCCCTCGCTGTCTTCAAGCCAATAAACATATTTTAAAAGATGGACTGCGATCATATTTTCAAATCGTAGCGATTCTGATGGAATCAAAGTCCAATCAAAGTGATAATGTTTTTGTTCTTTTTTGACGGCTCTAATTTTGGGGCCACCCATAGGAGAAATCCTAAAAATAGAATAGAGTTTTTCTAGTATTTTAAGCCATTTTGAGACTGTTTTATGTGCCACCTGAAGGTCTTCTCTTAGAGAATTGATCGACAGTGGGCCACCTACATTTTCAGGCAATCGATTAACGAGTAGCTCAAAGGTTCCCAAATCTTGAACAGACTCCAAATCTCTCAAGTCTTCACGAATGAACCGGATCTGATATTCTTTTGACCAACGTCTAGATTCTTTTTCAGATTGCATTGAAAAAGGCTCCGGAAATCCGCCATAGTGAAACAGGTTTTCAAGATCTGCTTTTGTTTTACCCCCTATCTCCAAAAAACTAAGTGGCAGCATTCTCCAATAATGGTACCTCCCTTGAAGTGAGTCCCCTCCAAAACGATACAAATCTAATCTTGCGCTACCAGTCACTAAAATTTGTTTTTCAGGGTAAAATCCCGTTTTAATTGCGTCAAAAATCCCTTTTAGATAATTTCTCCATTTTTTATATTTATGTATTTCGTCCAAAACCAAAAGAGGTTGATTTGAAAATTTCTTTTTTAAGATAAGACTTCTCTGTTCATCGATGTCCCAGTTTAAGTATTGAAACTTAGCTTTGGGCAACAAATGAGTTACAAAAGTGGTCTTCCCCACCTGCCTGGGTCCACCCAGGAAAACCATCTTATGTTTTAGATCTTCCATCATAGGAAGAGTGATAGATCTATTGAGCAACATGAAATTAAGGATACAGCATTTTTAGACACCTGTCAAAAAAACTCATGAGTAATTTTGACAGGTGTCTAAATTGCCCTCTCGACTGTGAGGGCGGAACTCCTTCACTTTTGATACAAAAATGTCCTTAATAACTGAAATGCTTGTTCCATATTGAGATCCTAAATATAAAACCCATTTTTATTATGGGTTTTATATTTTAACTAGATAAGAGTCTTATATAATCCTATCCTGCCACAACTCTGATAAAAACTGCTTCCAGGGATAAATCTGAATTCCATCTACAACTCTCGGCTCAGGATCGAGAGAAACCAACATGTATTTACTGATTTTTTGTTCTTCCATGAGAGCACGTAACCCCTTTAGATGACGTCCAGTGGCCAACTCCGTAGATTTGAATTCGACCGCCAGTTCATTTCCCACAATACAATCCACTTCATAGCCAGAAGTGCTTCGCCAATATTGAAGGGGAAGATGTTTACGCCTGTAACTCAAAAATGCCCTGATCTCTAAAAACAAAAAATGCTCAAAACATCTTCCAAAAAGATCACTTTTTGGAAAAATCTCACCTCTGTGGGCAAGACTGTTCACCACACCTATGTCAAAGAAAAAAAATTTGGAGCGAGTAATCGCCTTCCGTTTAGTAGTCTTCAGATAGGCTGGTACCTGAAACCCAACTAAAGTATCTTCTAAGATCTGAATGTAATTCTGCACCGTTTTAGCGCCCACGCCGCAATCACTCGATAGATTTTGAAAACTGAGTTCCTCTCCATTT
>JAHFAB010000303.1 GCA_023250795.1 Bacteriovoracaceae bacterium | reverse complement strand
AAAACCCAGGGAGTTTATGGGGCTTTCGGTACCGGAAGTTTTGCTGAGCGGTGATCATTCTGCGATTAGGGAATGGCGTGACCAGCAAAGGAAGCAGAGAACTCGATTGAAGCGCCCCGATTTATTAAAAAATGGGTGAACACAGAGCTTGAAGCTTCGTTCAAACAATGCTAATTCAATCAACTTCGTGTGAATGTACCGGTTTATGTAGCTTTGCTTCATCACCCGATTCAGAATCGCAAAGGATTACGAGTCACCACGGCTGTTACGAACATGGATATTCATGATATCGCACGTTCCACCCGTACTTTTGGAGTGACAAAGTATTTCTTAGTGACTCCAATCGAAGTACAGCACGAATTAGTCGGGCGGATTTTGGGGCATTGGCGTACTGAGAAATCGCGCCAGTACCACCCGGATCGCTTTGAGGCTCTTGAGCGCGTGGCTCTGGTTCATACTTTTGAAGAGGTGAAAACTTCGATTCAAAGGGATTCCGGGGAAATGCCTGAAGTGGTCCTCACAGACGCCCGGGCGCTTCCGAAAGCGCTGAGTTACGAGGAGTATCGTCGTGAACTCGGCGATCCCAAGCGCACCCGTCCCGTGGTGCTTGTTTTCGGGACAGGTTGGGGGATTTCGGACGTTTTTTATCCCGAGGTGCATCGGATTTTAGCTCCGGTGTATGGGCCGGAAGGCGCTCAGGGGTATAACCACCTCTCGGTCCGGTCAGCGGTTGCGATTATTTTGGATCGTCTGTTTGGGCAGTGAGAGGGTATTTGTTTTTTTATTTAAATTGAATTGAAGGAGAGAAAAACCCCATGGCTACTACAAAGAAAAAAAAGAAAAAGAGATCAAAGGGCGTTCAGGTCCGTCTAAAGGGCTTGATGGGCCGTGTGGCTTTAGTCGAAAAACAAATGATTCGCACGGATCTGCCTGTGTACAAATCGGGAGATACGGTGCGTGTGCATGCAAGGATTAAAGAAGGGGAGAAAGAAAGAATTCAAATTTTTGAGGGAACAGTCATTGCTCGCTCGAATCGAGGGGCTAGCCGTTCTTTTGTTGTGAGAAAAATTTCTCACGGCGTGGGTGTGGAGAGAATTTTTTTAGAGACTTCTCCAAAGATTGCTAAACTCGAAGTGGTTCAAGAGGGAAGGGTGAGACGTGCGAAACTCTACTACTTGCGTGATTTAGAGGGAAAAGCAGCTCGAGTGGAGAGAGAGATTGAAGCCCACGCAGCAGCTCCCAAGGCTTAATCACCCCAGTCTTGAGTACGAAATTAAGCAGGGCTACCCACGACTTTTGATTGTTGGGGTAGACGAAGTGGGGAGGGGCTGCTTGGCAGGTCCTGTGGTGGCTTGTGCGGTGGTTTTGCCGTCTCAGATCTTGTGGGAGCAAACGCCTTGGCTCGGAGAAATCAAAGATAGTAAGCTTCTTTCGCCCGAGAGTCGCGAGCGGCTTTCGCCTCTCCTGACAGCGTGGGTCCGTGCGTTTCATATCGCTCAAGCGAGTGTGGAAGAGATAGACCGGCTCAACATTCACTACGCCTCTCACTTGGCTATGGAGAGAGCGGTTGTGGGGCTCGAGCTTCCTGAAATTCACCACATATTAGTTGACGGAAAGTTTATTCCAAGGAATCTTCCTGCACCGGCCAGTGCTTTGATCAAGGGAGACCAGAAAAGCCTCAGCATTGCCTGTGCTTCGGTCATCGCCAAAGTCTGGCGGGATCACCACATGGTGGAGTTAGATGCAAAGTTTCCTGGCTACGGTCTGGCCAAGCACAAAGGCTATCCCACTCAGATGCATCAAGCCGCACTTCGGCAAAGAGGAATAACCGAATTGCACCGCCGTACTTTTGGGCCTGTGGCGGAGTGCATTTAGAACTTGTCAAATAACGCGAAGTGTCTTATTTGGACCAACAAGGAGACTTTGAGTTATGAAAACTAAGTTACTTGTAATATTGGGTTGCCTTTTTTCGGTCAGTGGTTTTGTGAAAGCGGATGATCGTCCGGGTCCAGAGGGAGCCAGCCCTTCACGAACTAGCATGATTAGATTTCAGACATATAAACTTTATGAAAATTTTTCAAAACCCAATGATTCTCAATCGGAATGCCAAGAGTACGTTAAGATGGAAATTGATTACTTTGAGCACACGGCCACTTTAGAAAACAAGGTGGAAGAGATTTGTGTAGATCCTCATTACTTGGTTCCAGAAAGGCGAGTTTATCAGTTAGGTGAGTGGAAAATTTCTAAGAAAAATAAAGATGGCGAATATTCCAGCGAGAAGCAGATCGAGGGAGATTCGAAATTTTTGACTCTTCGTATTACCTATTTACAGCATGAGTCATTACCCAAGCCTAAGGCTCGAGATATCGATGTTGTAGAAAAAATCGAATTAGAGTCTAGTAGGGGTAGGGATCGTACCAAAAGAACGGCTTATCATGGTTATAGAGTTTTTGGAGGAGAGGTGCCCGAAGGACCTAGAAACCCCATCGATCTTTTGCCTAATCCTTCGGTATTGAATTGTAAGAAACAAGGTGGGAAGTCACTTTTTTTGGAAGATACAAACGAGGTGATGCGACAGTTTTGTGATTTAGGTTTCGGGTCGGATTATGCTTTGATTGATCAAGCGAGTCTTTATAAGGTTTCTGTGAAGAAGCAAACGACTCAGGCCACTGATGTCTATTTGAATCATCCCCAGTTTCTTTCAGCGAATATTTTGGATGTTCAAGCATGGTATTGCGAAAAAACTGGTGGGAAAGTTGAAGTGCTGAGTGATTTTCTCGTTCATCCTTCGCTTCCAGCAACCCATCAGTATAGGGTGTGTACATTTGCGGACAAGTCATCCATAGGTGTGGAGCCACTTTTTGGTGGTCCTCAGCAAAAAGCCTATTCAAGTTTGACAGCTGCATTGAAGCCGAAGCATTCGAGAGGTCGGGAGCGGGATTAAAGCGAGCGTGCTGGTTTTTCTCAGGATCATAAGTTAATGAGCCCGACGTTAAGGTGATTGCAGATCAGTTCAAAGTCGCTGTCTCTGCTCCAAACAGGGGCTCGGATGTCACGGGCTGAAAGGCAGATTAGGACATCGTTTTGCATCCGAGCGATGTTTTTTTCCTTTCGAAGAGGGTAGAGTTGTCTCAAAATTCGTGCTGTTTCTATCCAATGTTCAAGCTTGGGCGGGGGTAGAAGTTCTTGGGTCAGTTCTTCGGTCAATCGGGCATGCATCTCTTCTGGGTAAGTTCTCAGAACTTCATGCAAAGCCACGGGTGAAATGAGGATCGTTCGGCAAGGTCGAATCAATGAGAACGGATCTGCAATGACTTCATCTAAGAAGTCCAGAAAAACGCTTGTATCTGCCACAACAATCATAACAAGTCTCTGTTAGACTTCTTTCCAGATAAGGCCTTCCTCGCCGCATAAAGGCTTTCTGTATTTCGTTGGATTGCAATACGTTCTTCCGCAAGGACTCTTAGAATCTGGGAAGGGCTTGTTGTCGGATAGATTTTCTTGAGTTCA
>JAHFAB010000302.1 GCA_023250795.1 Bacteriovoracaceae bacterium | reverse complement strand
CATGAAACTTCGTAAGCGTCTTTTGAATGATCGTTTTGACTCCATGATTTCCACACCATGGGCATAGACAAAATAAGGCACTCCCCTGATTTTTCGGGCTGGGGCACATAAAAAAGAAGCGATGCCCTCGGGGATCCAAACAAAATTCAAAATCGCATCTGGCTTCCAAGAAAAGATTTCGTGCGTCATAGCACTTGCAAACTGAATCGAGGAGCTGACCATTCCACGTGAAATGGAAATCCTCCGAGTTTCAATAGAGCTTTTGAGATCAAACTCTTCCCCTCCTTTTTCTCTGGGAGCTAAAAGCCTGATCTTAATGCCGTCTATTTTGCTCATCTCCCTTAAGACTTCATACCCCAGAGTTGCAATCCCCCCTAAACGGGGTCGGTAATCATAGGCCGTCACTAAAAGTCGAAATTGAGAACTGGACATGAGATATTAATTTAACCTAAATTATTAAATAAGGAACTCAAAACTATGTGCGGAATTGCAGGCTTCATTCTCAAAGCTGGGGAAACAGTTCAAGACTCACAGCTTCACTCGATGGCATCTGCCATGATCCATCGCGGACCTGATTCTGAGGGAGTTTTTGCCCATCAGAATTACGGGCTCGCTTTTCGGCGGCTTAAAATCATAGATCTCTCAGACTCAGCCAATCAACCCCAGTTTAGTGAGAATGGGAAAGTCGCCCTTATTTTTAACGGTGAAATCTACAACTTCAAAGAACTTCGAAAAGAACTCGAAAAGGTAGGCTATCAGTTTAAAACAAAGTCCGACACTGAAGTCATTTTACATGGCTATGAAGAATGGGGAGTGGGATGCTTCGAGCGTTTGAACGGAATGTTCGCCGTCGGGATTTTAGACTTGAGAAAAGGACGTCCTTTCTTTTATTTAGCTCGCGATCGATTTGGAATCAAACCGCTTTTTTACTCTTTTGATCAAGGTCGCTTCGCTTTTGCATCAGAGCTAAAACCTCTGATGCTCGTGCCATGGATTTCAAAAGATATAAACCCTGAAACCCTCCTTTACTTTTTAAAATTTAGTCACGTTCCTACACCTCGCTCTATTTTTGAGGGAGTCAAACAACTTGAACCTGGTACATGGCTAAAGTTAGAGGAGGGCGAGTTAAGTGCTGGGAGATTTTTCGATACTCTTTCTCTGGTTCACAAAAAATCTCCACCTCTAGGAGAAATGGCAGCTTTAGAAGAACTCGAAGAACTATTGCTCAAGGTTGTATCTCGGCAAATCATCAGTGATGTTCCCGTAGGGTGTTTTTTGAGTGGAGGGATTGATTCGAGCCTGCTTACGATTGCATACGCCTCACTCAAAGAAACTCGTGGGAAAAAAATAAAAACTTTCACGATCGGTTACAAAGAGAAAGAATTTGATGAAGCCAGTTTCGCAAGCGAAATTGCAAAAGCTTATGAAACGGATCATTACGAACTCATTGTAAAACCCAGTGATCTTTTTGATTTGATCCCTAAAATCCCCGATTATTTTGACCAACCCTTTGCCGACCCCACTCTTTTGCCCACAGTCTTATTAGCAAAGTTTGCTAAAGAAAAAGTCACCGTTGCACTCTCGGGAGATGGAGGAGATGAACTTTTTTGGGGCTATCCTCACCAACGGGCACTCAAAACTCTGGACTGGATGACAAATCTCCCTTTTGCCCTGAGGAGGGGAGTTTTTGGGGGGATGGATTTGCTTCTCTCCGGTGTGATGCAAGGCCCACTCAACCACAAAATCGGACACCAGATGAGAAAGTTTTTAGATATTCTCCAATTTCAGGACGAAGGGCAATTTTATCAAAACTTTGTTGGAACAATCGGTCCTGTAAAAATGCCGCGGATCGCAGGTCTTCTTTGTGAAAAAGTGGATCTATCTCGATCTTTGTATTCTAAAACCCTAGAGGGGCTCGGTGGAATTCCATTAGAAGAAAAAGTAACTCAGATTTTTATCAAAACTTTCATGCTCGATACGGTTCTAGCAAAAACGGATCGAGCCGGAATGGCAGTTGGCCTAGAAGCTCGCGTGCCATTCTTAGATAACGAAATGGCTGAGTTTTCTTCGCGTATTCCATTCGGGCTAAAATATAAAAATGGGAAATCCAAATACATCCTGAGAAAATTATTAGAAAAAAAACTGGGTGAAAAAGGGCTGGATACGACCTTGAGTCAGAGACGAAAACAAGGGTTTTCTATTCCCATGAGGGATTGGCTCCGGGGGGAATTGCGGTTTTTGATAGATCAGTATTTGTCTCCAGAGCGCCTCAAAAGAGAAGGAATATTTCAATCACAGAACTTAGATTCTCTAGTCAAAGAACACCTAGATTCGAAGGCGAACCATTCTCATTTGATTTGGTCTCTCCTCATGTTTCAAATGTGGAAAGAAAAATACAAGGCGTGATTATTTTTCCGTGATAACAAGTCACTATCCCAACTTGTTATATCACTTCTCCTTGCCAAAGTTTTTCAAGAAACTTCTGCCAAGGAAGGCAAACGACTCTACCTCTTTTGGTTTCAATTGGGTCCTCACTCACTAACCAGAAGTTTTTAAAGATCCCTTCTTCAGCGAGAGTTGATAGCCCATTTAAGTCTCGGTCTGAAACTCGTCGAGTAGCTTTAGTTTCAATTGCAGTATGATCTCCTACTACAAAATCTACCTCGTTCTGATGTGTTGATCGCCAAAAACCAAGCGGATCAGAAAGTCTGCGATAATCAATATAAGCCCTCAACTCCATTCCTATCCATTGTTCAAAGCTTCTTCCATAGAGATCAGAGTTTCGATCTAAAGTATCAGTTTGCGCTAAAGCATGAGTCACACCAGTATCGAAAAAATAAAATTTTGCTGTAGAAATCGCCTTCCTTTTTTTTGATTTAACCCAAGGCTCTAGAAAAAAACCAATGAGAGTATCTTGAAGAATACTGTAATATTCCCTCACAGTGGTGGCTGACACGCCAGCGTCATTTCCAATTTGTGCAAAATTTAGAAGCTGCCCATTTGAAAGTGCAGCAAACTGAATAAATCTCGAAAAAGCAGGCAATTTTCTTACAAGACCCTCAGCCTGTATTTCTTCGTACAAGTAAGTTCGCACATAAGCTTTCAGCTCTTCATCTGGATTCTCGCTTAAGTAAACCATTGGAATGCCTCCATAACGCAAATATCTTTTTTGATCAAAATGTGGAATTTCTTTCCAGGTCAATGGAAAAAGGTGAGCCGTCCAAGCTCTCCCTGCCAGTAAATTAGCCTGTCCATGCCTGAGCTTTCTTGCACTACTACCGGTCAAAAGAAATCGTATTCCATGCTCTTCGATCAAGTTCTGAACTTCGTCCAGCAATAGAGGAAGTTTTTGTACTTCGTCGATAACGACACAGGAGTGTTTCCTTTCTCCCGAAATCACCATTTCTTCAAGAAGACTTGGGTTTGCAGAAAGTCTCAAATAAAGATCTGACTTCAATAAGTTAATCACCTGTGCTGAGCTTGTAAGCTGTTCACGAATCAAAAAACTTTTTCCGGTTGC
>JAHFAB010000301.1 GCA_023250795.1 Bacteriovoracaceae bacterium | reverse complement strand
CCAATCTTGTTCTGGGATTTTCTTAAGCTCTAGATTAAGGTTTGAAATTTTTCCTAACTCTTTTACAGCAAACTGAGCTGTTTTATGGTTTTTAAAATAAAGTGCCGCTCTCTCTATGTTTTGCTCTGAAACCCAATCTCTTTTTCTGGGAGCCTCTGCAGAATCTATTTTACTCTCGTCATTTTCTGGAGAGGAATCTAGAACTGTACCTTCATGAATACCGCTAAGACCGCGCTCACCAAAAACAGCCCAAAGATAACCATAGAAATCCTCACGCTTTAGAGTTTTCTGTAAAACTTGAACTTCAGTAGGTACATTTAGCTCAATTAGGCTATAAATAATCTGTCTCTGAATTCCCATTAGGACCATTAGAAAGAGAAACATTCTCAGGACTAGATACAGGCTCAGAAGCCACATTGGGAGCGGCATCTCTCACAACTCTTTGGCCAGAATTTCCATAATTCTGTTGGGGCCTACCATAGTGCTGAGAACTCCTAGAGCGATTGGGTCGTCCTCCAAACCCCCCCGTTCGTCCTCGATGTCCACCACGATTATTCTGGTTTCTTCCCTTCCAGGGTCCTGGTTTTGTTGAATCAAAATTTCTACGAGGCCCTAAGCCACCACCACCCCCGGCACCTCCATGCGCTTTGTTTTGTTCAGCGTTAGAGTGAGCCAAGGCCGCATCTTGTGTCGCTTGGGCTCTTAAAAAAGCCAAGCGATCCTCTTCGTCATAGAAACCGTCTTCTCGCGGTGTTCTCTGGCTTTTTACCTGAACCGGAGCAGTATGAACCTGAGTAGTATGAACCTGAGTAGTATGAATCGGAGTAGGAACTTTAGCTGGAACAACTACTGGAGAAGGCGTTTGATGCCTTTCATTGTTTTTTATAGGAGCAGCCACTTGAGGTAGCTCCGTTTTTTCCTCGCTGATTTCAGTTTTTTCTTCATTTTTTAAGGTCGTTTTACTGCCCGTTTTTTCTTGACCATCTATGTCGCTATTTTCTTTTCTATTCCTTTTTTCGGAACTCACTTCAAACTGTTCGGGATGGAAGTTCAACACCGCTTGGAGATAGATTTGTTTTCTATAGCGCCGCTCTAATTGATCCAAAGTTTCTCTTTCATCAATGGCCAAAAAATCGATCACATCTGTGTGAGCCTGAACTAATATTTTATTAGAATCCCGTTCAAGTCCTACTCTTTCTATTTCTCTCAACACTTCGTAGGCCACAGTTTGTTTTGATTTGATAAACCCTTTTCCTTCACAGTGACTACAAGACTCACACAAAGTACGAATGATCGTGTCTCGAGTACGCTTCCTCGTCATTTCGATCAAACCTAACTCTGATATTTTTAGGATAGAGGGACGAGCTCGGTCTTGCAAAAGAGCCTCTTCAAGAGCTCGGTAAACACGGTAGCGATTTTCATCATTTTCCATGTCAATGAGGTCCAAAATAATGATCCCACCACAGTTTCGTAGCCTGAGTTGATAGGCAATTTCTTTTACCGCTTCTAAGTTGGTTTTTAAAATCGTGTCTTCTAGGTTTTTCTTCCCTACGAAGCGCCCTGTGTTCACGTCAATGGCTACCAAAGCCTCGCTCTGATCAATGACAATGTAGCCCCCTGATTTGAGCCATACCTTCCGCTCTAAAGCTCGCGAAAGTTCTGTGGAAATATTATAGGCATCAAATACCGGGATATCTCCATGATAAAGATCCACCTTCGTTTTCAAAGAAGGCATAAAATCAGAGACAAAACGTAAAATATCGTTGTAGTGGTATCTAGAATCTACAATAATTTTATCAATATCTTCTGTAACCCAGTCCCGAATGGATCTCAAAACTGAATTCAAATCCTCATAAACCAATGCAGGAGCTGTGACAGTAGCTGCTTTTTCACGAATCTCTCCCCAAATTCTTGTGAGATAATCAATATCCTGCTTAAGGATTTTCTCTGACTGACTTTTGGCACTCGCTGTACGGACAATGAAACCAATCCCTTTGGGACGATTCCTGTCGACTTGTTCACGCAGTCTTCTTCTCTCATCATCTCGTTCAATTTTTCTAGAAACTCCTACGTGATCAATCGTAGGCATACAAACCAAGTGTCTTCCAGGAAGGCTGATATGACAGGTCAACCGAGCTCCTTTGGTAGCGATTGGAGCTTTGGCAACTTGAACTAAAACTTCTTGTCCTTCTTGGAGTAAATCCTGGATATTGACTTGACCCCGAACAGGCTTATTCATTTTTGGCCTAACTCGGCGATCTCGGCTTTTAAAAGGAGGAGCTCCTCTGCCATCAGCTCGGTTGGGACCGCTCACTGGATTACTATTTTGATTATTTCTAGAAAAACCTCTCTCTCGCCTTTGACCACCTGTCCCTGAACCCTCGGGTCTTCTATGACTTCTCCCACCCCTTCTCCCTCGTGGCTTAGGCCTTCGATTATTATTTGTAAAATTTCCACTCTCTTGTCCAGCTTCTACTCGAATCTGGGCTAATTTTTCAGCTTCAGTCGATTGGGGCTTCTGCTCGGTCTCCTGGTTTTCACTCAAGGTACCCTGACCTTCACTGCTTTGGCCTTCTCCTGCCTCTCCCTCTTTAGGATCCGGGCCCATCGACACGGAACCCGAGTCCTCGCCACCGTCTTCTGGCATTCCCACATCCGAATCAGCCTGAACATTATCTCCAGCACTGACCTCAGTCTCAGGTTCACGTTCTATTTCTGGAGTAAAACCTGGTTCAGAAGGACCTTCTTCTTCTTCCCAAATTTCAGAATGAACGAAAACATCATCCACATAGAGAAATGCAGCTTTTTCTAATCCAATATCGACAAAGGCCGCTTGCATTCCGGGCAATACCCGAGACACTCGACCTTTATAAATATTCCCCACAATTCCTTTTTCAGAAGGTCTTTCTATAAGTAATTCTTGAATCTCACCGTTCTCCATGAGTGCAATACGCGTCTCTGGCAGTGAGGCATTAATCAGCAGTTCTATTGACATTTTATAATCTCCTAAAAATTATTAGAGGTGAGACTTTGTATGACTGAGCGCGCGAAAAGCGCTGCACTCCACTAGAATCTTCTCCCCAGTTTCACTATACCTAACGAATCTGGCTTGACACTTCAAGCAAAAAGTAGGAACAGATTGAAACTCATGCAGAATCTTGCCTCATACATAGATCACACCCTGCTTAAACCCGACGCAACCCGTGAAGATGTGAAGAAAATTTGTGATGAAGCTATAAAGTACAAGTTTGCTACGGTATGTGTCCGTTCGTCAAACATTCGGTACGTTTCTGAACTTCTCAAAGGGAGTCAGACAAAACCCATTTCGGTGGTGGGCTTTCCACTAGGGACTGATTCGACCACTGCAAAAGCTTTCGAAGCTGATGAAGCTGTCCGCGAGGGGGCCCAGGAAATCGATATGGTACTGAACATCGACGCCCTCAAGAAAAAAGATTATGCTTTTGTTTACGAGGACATTCGAAAAGTGGTTGAGGCCTCAAATCCGGCTATTGTAAAAGTTATTTTGGAAACAGGTAG
>JAHFAB010000300.1 GCA_023250795.1 Bacteriovoracaceae bacterium | reverse complement strand
AATACAGATGGATTCATTAGAAATATCACCATCTCTTTTGGATTTTATTTTGGGTAAAGTCGGAGTAAATTTCGAAATTAAAAATGTTACAGACAGCATGGAAGGAACCTTTTCTCTAAAGACTTTAGCAAAAGCGAATATCCTTAAAACTAAAATAAAATTTTATGAATTTAATGTGGGAAAGCTCGGATTAATACCGTATTTTACAGGTCTTAAGGGAAATCTAATGATGAATGGTAAGATAAATTTCTATGGAGATATTTCTACTCCAGAAACCTGGGATGGAAATGGCACCTTGACACTTAAGAAAATTATTATAGAACCTCAAACTTTACAGGGTTTTAATATTCCTCAAGTCAATATTGATGAAGGTGAGCTTGATCTAGATTTCTCTCACGGAAAAGGATTGATCAATAATATAAAATTAGGGAAAACAAACAGCGACGATATCCAAGGCAAAGTCACTGGAGATCTGACACTTTCTAAAACATTAGAGCTAAGTACAATGAATTTAAAAACAAATTTCACTCTTTCCCAAAATATTATCAAATCATTCGTCATTATTGACGCTATTCTTGGGGCAGGAAAACAGAATAATGGATCTTATGCTTGGAATCTAAACGGACCCCTCTTCTCCCCAGTGGCAGCTCCTGGAAAACTTGAACAATGAGTTTTAGATTTTTATGGATCACTGATCCATGGGAAACATTGGATCATGTAAACGATACAACATTGAGACTAATCCAAGAATCTATTGAATTAGGATTTCATAATGATTGGGCAAATGTTCGAAGCATGAGATGGGACGGCAGCAAAGTCTGCGTGGACGCTGTTCACATGATTTTGCGTGGAGATAGATTGTCTCACGGTAAAATCTATCTCAAAATCAATCCCCACGAATTTGACCAAATCCACTATAGGGTTGATCCACCAGTGAATCATGCCTACATCCACCCTTTGCAATTACTATTATTGAGTAGGCCAACAGGTAGAAGAGATAGAAATATCTCTTCAAAAATAGTAAATCCAGCTAAAATTCTTTTGATTTCTAACGAAAAAATGGAAGCCGCATTTTTAGATCATCTCATGCCTCCCTCCGTGATTTCGAGTGAGAAGGAGATTTTACTTTCATTTATAAAGCGCCATAAAAAAGCCGTTATGAAGCCTTTGCATGAAGCTCAAAGTAAAGGAGTAGAGCGACTAGAGACAGACAGCCATAGTATGAGCTTGTTAAAAAAAATGACCCATCAGTTTTCTCAGCCTATTATTTTGCAAAAATATTTGAATGGAATTGTAAAGGGAGAACAAAGACTTTGGTTCATTGACGGCAGATTGCTCGCTCATGCGAAAAAAATACCGAAAACTGGGGACTTTCGCATCAATATGGATCAAGGAGGAACTCTCGCAATAGCTCCATTGTCTGTAAAAGAAAAATCAGCCTCTGAAAAAATAGGCCTATGGCTCAAAGCTAGAAAAATCAGACTTGCGGCTGTAGATCTGATAGACGGCTTCGTAACAGATTTTAATTTTACAAGTCCAGGACTTTTGGTCCAGATGGAAAAATTACTTAAAAGAAATTTGGCTCGAGAGATTATTTTGAAATTGGTTTTGAGAATGATTTTAATTATTTTATGATCCCACTTCTTTCCTGTTGGAGTGGATACACTCATTAGAATTTATCAGTTTGCAAATGAGCTGCGAGTACACAGAACAACTCCATGCATCTGATCTCCAGTAGCGACTTGCCTATTAGCCTAAAAAACCATTACTTTACTTTTTCCAAACCCCCAGAAACAATAAAGGACCCTGTGGATTTGAGCCACAGAGTCCTTTACAGCCACGGGATCCGCTTCAGTGTGTGTGGGGGGAAGTGGGAGTCCCATGAAAACTTTGTTTAGATGTGTTGTACTTCTACCTAAGAACCAATACAAGCGAAATATTTTATTTTTTTCACTTATTTTATGAAGCTAAATTTGGCAGCGTTCTCACGACAATGATCCAAATCTACTGAAGAAATTCCGACTATTTTAGTACATATATTTTCTTCGTAAGACATTGTAACTCCAAATATTCCTGGATCATCAGTATTAATCGACACCGGTATTCCAGAGTTAATTGCTTTTTTTATGGGGTGTTCTGATAGATCTAAAACAGCTCTAGTAATCCAATTACTGGTAGGGCACATCTCTAAACAAATCTGTTTTTCTGCTAGGTATTTCATCAATACGAGATCCTTCACACAGCTAATCCCATGTCCGATTCTGTTTGCTCCTAAAAATTCTATTGCAGACCAAATATTTTCCGGTCCACAGGCCTCTCCGGCATGGACAGTAATATTTAATTTATGTTTAACAGCTTTTTGAAATGATTTTTCAAAAAGTTTACAGGGAAAATCCTCTTCATTCCCAGCTAGGTCAAGGCCGACAAAGCGAGTTTTATATTTCAAAAAAAACTCTACAGTCTCATCGACAGAATCCACGCCATAGTCTCGAGAGGCAATACAGAGAAATCCCACCTTCATCTCTGGATAAAGAGCCAAAGCCAGATCACGTCCTCTCTCAAAAGCATCTAAAATAGTTTCCCAACTCATTTGATTAAACTCTGAGATAAAACCAGGAGAAAAACGAAGCTCTACTTTTCTTGTTCCTTCTTGATAACAATCCTCGATCACTTCGAAAGCGACCTGAGTCAGAACCTCAGGGCGATCCAAAACTTGCTGAAAGAGTTTAAATTTGCTCAAAACTTCATTTAGACTCGTCAAAGGATGAGATAAAATAAATTTTTCTCGAAACGAGTCTAGGCTTGTACTGGAGGGTTCTAATCCACGTGTCTGTGCTAACTGAAAAAGTGTCGAGAGCCTCAAAGATGCGTCTAGGTGCCTGTGGAGTTCAGTCTGAACCATCTAGTACCCCATAATATGGGCTCCGCTATCGACATATAAAGTTGAACCCGTGATGTGCTTCGAAGCAGAACTACACAGAAAAGCCCCTAGTTCTCCAACATCTTCTGCAGAAATATTTTCTCTAAGTGGAGTTTTTTCTGCAGCAGTAGAGAGCAGCTCTCTAAAATTCCTAATTCCGGCAGCAGCTAAGGTCTTCACTGGGCCGGCAGAAATAGCGTTGACTCGGATTTTTTTACTCCCCAAATCATAGGCTAGATATCTCACAGAAGACTCGAGCGCAGCCTTTGCAACTCCCATCACATTGTAGTTAGGCACTACTTTTTGGGCGCCATAATAACTCAGAGTCACAATCGAAGATCCCTCACGCATGAGCGGTTCTGAAAACTTCGATAGAGCAATCAAAGAATAGGCACTGATATCCATCGCCACCCGAAATCCTTCTCGCGAAGTCTGAACAAAACGCCCCTCTAAATCTTCACGATTTGCAAACGCTACGGAATGAATCAAAATATCTAACTCACCCCACTTCTGTTTTATTTTTTCGAAAATGGCCTCGATCTCACCGTCCACAGCCACATTGCAAGGTTCCACAATCGAAGCGTTCACGCTCTCCGCCAAAGGCCGCACCCGGCGCTCAAGAGCTTCTCCAA
>JAHFAB010000299.1 GCA_023250795.1 Bacteriovoracaceae bacterium | reverse complement strand
CACATACCAGCGCTCGCAAGTGAGCTCTGTGGAAATAATTATGTCTTCTTTGATTTTGGAAAAACGGTCATCGATGACTCCAAGTTTAAGTGGGGGCCCACCATGGACAAATGCACTGGGACTTTTAGCTATGTTCCGGGTGCATTCGAATATTTGAACGAACTCCGTACAAAGGGCTACAAAATCGGAATGCTCGTCAATTTTCCAGACCAATGGGGTTTAGATGCAAACGGACAACCCAGCACACAGGTCAAGATCGACAATATCAAAAAAATAGTTGCCGGAGACGGGCACTGGGATGACCCTAACCCAATCCAATGGGATATTTTTGAGCTGGGAATCTTCGTACCGCCTCGTGATGAAAACAGAAAACCCAAGCCCTATCTTTTTGAACAGGCAGAAAAATTGGCCAAAGAAGCGGGATGCAAAGCTATTTATCAAGGAGAAGAATTAGAGGAAATGAAGGCCGCCAGGGCCGCGGGAATGTTCCCCTACCAAGTGGCACGCCCCGGCGAGGAATTTTTTGCACCTTTTCTGTTTTTGGAGCAACCGCATAACTGAACAAAACAGTTATTTTAATTTTTGAAAAAATTTCATTTTATTAAAAAGAGGGTCTTTTTTTGAGTTTTTTTTAAAATAATCAACTAACTGTTCTGTACTCATTTTTTTTGTTTTTTCATAAATTTTTTTCTGGATTTCATGCTTAAACTCGACACATTTAAATCCAGGAATAGGTTTAAATTGATTTTTCATTTTTTACACCTCTTTTGGAGTAATGATTTGTAAAAAACCATAACCACTCTCTAAATTACAGGAAACATATTTTTTCATTTTTTCAAGTTTCACAATATGTTTAAAATTCCATGATACAATTGCATCTACACGGCTCACCGTTGCAATAGCAACATGTAAAGCATCATTTCTAGATTTTACAGTCACAATTTTAGCACTCAAATAACGATTCATCATTTCAATTGCCTGTTCACCGATATCAACTTTGTCAAAAAGATATAAGTTAATATTCAAAAAATCTCTGACTAATTTAGGTGCATTTTTTAGTTCATCGAGTACAAGTTGACTCGTAATTAGTTTAATTTGATTATTTTTAGCTAAATCAAAAATATGATTAGATTCGCGATTAAACTCAACGTCAAAAACACCACCAATCACAGAAGTATCTAAATAAATTTTGTATATTTTATTTTTTAACATATTTTATTATAACTCTAATTAAAAAAACAAACAATAAAAACTAAACTTTGGTGACAATTTCTTAAAACTTTGATTTGATCCCCCTCATGATGAAGCTGAAATCCAATTCTCGTTCCCTCGCTGTATGGAGCCTCCTTTGTCTCGCGGTCGTCGTATTTATTGGAAAATCTTACGAGACCTCTCTCAATGGGATTGACGCCAATATCCACGCCCGTGCTGCGCTCTCGGTCACACAAAATGGATTTTTTCCAAAACTCCCCATTCTCCTCCCCAACGAGGCTAGTTGGAAAAACAATCCATCGTTTAACGATCATCCTTTTTTTTATTTTTATATCAATGGCTGGGTCATGCGTGCGTTTGGGCCCTCTGCCTGGTCAGCTCGCCTGTTAACCGCTCTCTTCGGACTCGGTTGTATATTTTTCACCTATGCACTCGGAACTGCGCTCCGTTCTAAAGAGCTCGGGTTTTTGGCGGCTTTCATCCTCATGACCACTCGAGAATTTATTTTTAGCAGCGCTAGCATGAGTTTAGATCCACCCATGCTCTTTTTTATTCTACTCAGTTTTTACTTCTGGCGTATGAAAAAATGGGGATGGATGGGCCTTGCCTGCGGTTTTGGACTTTGGATCAAAACTCCCGTAGTCCTTCTTGTTTTTCCAACTGCCGTTCTGCTTTCTTTTTTTGAAAGCACTTATCGGAAAGAATTTCACCTGATTGTTAAATCATTTTTGCTCGCCCTCACTGTTGGCTCTTTGGTTTGGATCATGACTGGGTTGGGTGGTGGGTGGGATCTGGTCTTAGATTATTGGCAAAGACAGATTTGGGGCACTGCTTTCGAAGGACGCGGCTCCGCACTGGGCAAAGACTATTGGCTCTTTTTCTACTCTCTCAAAGGCGGGTATTGGCCCTGGTTCATTTTATTGTTCCTCAGCATTCCTGTGGCGCTCATTCGAAGAAGTTTTTTCTTCTCAGAATTTTTAGTCCCCTTCGTAGGAGGGGGAGTGCTGATCTTGATCATTTCTTTTTTACGATTTAAACAAAGTCATTACTTTCTCCCTTGTTATCCTTTTTTGGCCCTGCTCAGTGCCTCAATCCTTTGTCCTACATTTGAAAAGTATGGTGAAAAAATTTATAAAGGATTTACTTTCTTAACACCTCTCTTATTTGCCGTTATAATCACCTGCCCCATCTCGTTTGGGCCGGAGTTTTATCCACACTTGAGAAAATTTGCGCCTTTTATTCAGGAAGACAGAAATTGTAATTCCAAAATTCTCTTAGTGCGAGGAGGAGAACCCTATAAATCAGCTCTTGATTTTACATTTTGGCTAAATTTTTACACTGCCAAAACCACTCTCACCGCAAACTGCGGTGAAGCCAATGCTCTTGCCAAAGACCTGAACCCAGGCTGGATCATTCTTTCGAATGACAATTTTGAGCATTGCCTGTCTTCTGAAAACAAGGCCCGGTTTTCAATTCGTTTTGTCTATGATGGGCAGACTTTGTTAAAACACGACCTGACACCGAGGAATGTTTTTGATCTAACCCCATTGAAAAAAGAAATGGCGGCAGTTAGGGAGTGTGGGCTATAAGGGCGATATGAAACCTGAACTTCTCAGCCAAGCCAAAGCCCTTTACCAGAAACCGTTGTTTGACCTGATCTACGAAGCCCACCAAATCCATCGAAAATATCACGACCCAAACGACATACAGAAATGCACACTTTTATCTATAAAGACAGGGGGTTGCCCTGAAGATTGCTCCTATTGCCCACAGTCCGCACATTACACGACTGAGGTCGACCGACACCCCCTCCTCAGCCTTGAGAAGGTAAAAAGCGCAGCACACAAAGCTAAGCAAGAAGGAGCTGAACGTTTCTGCATGGGCGCAGCATGGCGGAATGTCAAAGACGGCCAAGATTTTGATCAGGTTTTAGAAATGGTCAAGGTCGTAAAAAAAGAAGGACTCGAAGCCTGTTTGACTGCGGGGATGCTCACAGATGCGCAAGCACTGAGGCTCAAAGAAGCGGGTTTGGATGCTTATAATCACAATCTCGATACGAGCCGAGAGTATTATGAGAAAATCATCACCACTCGAACCTACGAAGACCGCTTGAAAACACTTCAGTCCGTGAGAAACGCAGGGGTTACGGTCTGCTCAGGTGGAATCATTGGAATGGGAGAAACCCCAGACGACCGCTGCGCTCTCATTGCAGAGCTCGCGTCTTTAGATCCTCAGCCAGAATCCGTCCCTATCAATCTGCTCATCCCGGTCGAAGGAACTCCTCTTGAAAAATCTCCACCCCTAGACCCTCTCGAACTCGTTCGAGTCGTCGCTCTGGCTCGAATTTT
>JAHFAB010000298.1 GCA_023250795.1 Bacteriovoracaceae bacterium | reverse complement strand
TTTTGATCGGTGGCTGTATAGGATCTTCACAGGCATGGTCCGCAGTGGATCGAAGTGGTAACTGTGTTTCCTGTCAACAAAGAGGGATTGCTCCTGGAACTAATCCATTGGAAGGAATCAATATTGCTAGTTTAATAAATTCACAATTCTACGGGCAAATCTATCGAGCTTCCCCTATAGAATTTCCAGTCGTCGGAGTCAGTGAACCCCAGCAAGTACAAGAAATCGATGAGCCCAGATTGCCCGGTTCTTTCCGGCCAAAAATCGGGGATTTTAACCCTCATTTTATTTTGCCTTGGGAGTTATAGCGTAACCGGTCATGGGTGAAACATAGGTGCATTGATGGTCAGCTTGTTGAGATGCCATCTTTTTCTTCTCCAGCCTCTACTTCTTCCAGCACTTCGGCTGGCGAAGTAATCTTAAGCGCTTTTCTGAGAAATTTTTTAAAAATATCTGAGTAGCTTGGATCCGTATTTCCCTTTTGTTGCAACTTTGCTTTCCACTTGCTTGAGAAGTTCTTTTTTTTCTTTCGTAGAATAAGATTTTTTTCTCTGTTTTTCATGTCGTACAAATTTCTGAAAAGATCCTATGACTGATAGATTGAGATCGCCTTTTTCTAACGACTCTTTAGTTCCAGGAAGCTCTAAAAAAAAACACATTGTGTCTATTCTTAACTGCGCACTCGTGTTACAGTATTTCAATTGTTTAATGCAGTACTCAAACATACTGCTAAATCCGAGTCGAGGGTAGAGTCGCCTGTTTTGGATCTCACGCATTTGACGAAGCCCTTTTCTCCGGTTGCTCTTTCACCGCTTTCTGCGGTATTTTATTCTATATGGCTCAAAATCCAACCTCACTGATTCTCATCGTAGAAGATGTCGCAGAAATGCAATCACTTTTGCAGGAGATGTTCAAGGGACTTTCTGATTTTCCCTCTCCTTTGCTGGCTAAAAATACGTTAGAAGCCAGGGTAGAGATTTTACGAAGACGGCCCGACCTTGTTTTATTAGATGAGGTTTTGCCCTGTGAATCAAGCCTTGAACTGCTTGATGAAATTTTAGCTCAGAAAATCCCTGTTTTTTTAATCACGGGCTTTGAAAATACACCAGAACACCCGCAGCGCAAGGAGCTGCCCCCAGGAGTGCTTGGGCGACTTTTTAAACCGACGTGGAAAACTTTGGTTCGGGATAGGGAGCGATTTAGAGAGGCACTTATGTCCTACTTCTTGGCTGTTTCTAAAAAAAATTAATGGCTGCTTACAGATCGAATTTGAATTTAGTTGGCGGCTCCTACTTCGCTGCGGAGTTTCCATCCCCTAAAAATCAGCGCAAAATCTATTTAAAAAAACCACTTTTTTAGAATAATTCTCTTGATTTATTAAGTTTTTGTGCTACTTATTTTTTTTAAAAAAAAGCATTATTTAAGCTTTTATTTTATGTTTTATGATGGAGATTTGTATGGACTTATATCACTTATCCGATCAAGAGCTTTGGGCTAAAACTGATGAGATTGTTTCACAAGAGAGAAAGCATACGACCGAGCTTCTTTGGCATTTGAGAGAAATTTCTAAGAGAAAACTGTATCTCGATCGAGGGTTTTCAAGTTTATACAACTATGTGACAGTGGGATTGAAATACACTCCAGCCTCTGCAATGAGGAGGATTAAGGCAATGAAGCTTTTGAGGGCTTTGCCGGAAAAAGTTCAAAAAAAGGTCGAAGAGTCTCTGAACACCGGCAAGGTGTCATTGAGTAATGTGAGTTCGTTGCAGAGTTTTTTGGAGAAAGAAAAGAAAATCTATACTCCCGAAGCAAAGCAAGAGCTTTTTAGTAAAATAGAAGGTAAATCTCAAGAAGAATGTCAGAAATTATTTTTCTCAATTAGTACTGATCCAGAAAAAATACTTCCCAAAGAAAAAAGCCGTGTGGTTTCTGCTACTGAAACAGAACTAAAAATAATTGCGGAAGAAAAGCTCATGCAAAATATCCAGAGACTCAAAGAATTGACCGCTCATAAGAACTCAAATCCAAGTTACGCTGAGGTATTTGAAATGGCTACGGAGTTTATGCTGAATAAAATCGATCCGGAGAGAAATCAGGAGAAAAAGTCAGAAAGAAAATCTAAAGTTCAAATTCAAGCGAGGGAGCCCCAAGTACTTCCTGTACAAGAAAATAAAGCCTCACAAAACTTCGCTGCGGAGTCGCCAAACTCTAGAAATCAGAACGAAATAAATTCAAAAAATACAAATGCACCACAAAAGGCAGAGGCAAACAGTAATCCCCCCTCAGAAGCTTCCATAAAAAGAGCCGCACTCAAGCGTGATCAATACAGGTGCACGTTCAAAGATCTGATCACGGGTAAAATCTGTGGATGCAAATATGGGCTTGAGTTGGATCATATCCATCCCGTTGCTCTTGGAGGAAAAAGCACTCTGGATAATTTGCGAGTGCGTTGCCGAGCACATAATTTGCTTGAGGCAGAGAGAGTCTTTGGAAAATCGGTCATGCAGAATTATTATAAAAACGAATAAACTGGCCATATGCGTTAATTCTGTGATAGATGCACTGGAAGCCGCCGAGTAGAACCAGAACTAGAACCAGAACTAAAACCAAGAGAACTCGGGGCTATTTAAACAGAATTTAAAAAATAAGGTTGTGTTATGAAAAGTGCCAAGAAAAGTGCGATGCAAAACGCCATGAAATATCCCAAAGCAAATACCCCCATAATCCTCTGTTCTGTCTTGATTTTAATTTCCACACTCGCAACTCACACCCCAGTCTATGCGGGAGACCCACCCACGATCCAGTTCAAAGAGGCTGGGAAACTCGTAAAAAAACTCACGCTAGAAGAACTTGGAAAATTAGTTTCGGCAGAAAAAATCAAAGTAAACGAGTTGCATGAAAAATCACAAATGGAATATCAGGCCTTTCGTTTCAAGTCAGTCCTGGATGCCATCTACGGAAAACGATGGTCCAAGACAGAAGAAATTCTTTTTACATGCTCCGATGGGTATCAGCCCTCAGTTCCTCAAGCGAAAATAGAGGCGTATCCCAGCTTTTTGGCTTTTGGACGACCGGATCATGATTTTACTTTGACGTATGAGAAAAAGCTCATCCCACTGGGTCCCTTTTATCTGATTTGGGATAACATCCACACCGAAGAGCTGAAGTGGGAGGACATGGGCGATTGGCCCTACCAAGTGACCACCGTAGATTTGATACGTTTCCAGGATCACTTTCCGAATCTAGCACCCCCTGAGAAAAGTTCTGCTGCAGCAAAGCGGGGTTTTCTCACTTATAGAAAAAACTGCCTGACTTGCCATACGATTAATGGGGAGGGTGGGAACAAAGCTCCAGAGCTCAATTACCCTATCAATATTTTAGAGTATTACTCTGAAAAATGGCTGAAGAAGTGGATTTCAGATCCCACAAGTATACGATATCGAACAGGGATGCCTGCTTTTAACCCTGAAGCTCAGAACCGTGCTCAGAAAATCGAAGATTTGGTGGCCTATTTGAGGGCGATGGGGAAGAATAAGAAAAAACCACCCCAATGAGTACTCACTTGACTGGGC
>JAHFAB010000297.1 GCA_023250795.1 Bacteriovoracaceae bacterium | reverse complement strand
TGTTCAAATGAAAGCACAGCGTCCGTGAAGCATTACTCGGCTCAGTGACATGAGCTTGTCCACCTGAGAGCCTTGCAATCAGATAGCTATCGATCGTGCCAGCGGCCAGTCGGCCTTGCTTCTGCGCGGTTTCGACTTCTCCCCAATTTTTGAGCGCCCATGCTGCTTTAGTTCCAGAAAAATAAGGATCGAGGAGGAGGCCTGTGTTTTCTTGGAAAAAAGACTCGAGTTTTTTAGCTTTTAGTTTTTCACAAATTTCAGCCGTTCTCCTATCCTGCCAGACGATGGCTCGTGCGAGAGGGACTCCCGTTTTTCTATCCCAGAAGCACAGAGTTTCTCTTTGGTTTGTAATGCCAATGGCTGCGATTTTATGTTTAGGGAGATTTTCAGTGACCGCATCAATGGTTTGGAGAGTGGTTTTCCAAATTTCGTTCAGATCATGTTCCACCCAGCTTGGATGAGGAAAATGCTGTTCAAAATCCACAGAGTTTTGCGCTACTACGTTGAGTTCTCGATCCATGACGAGCGCAGTCGTTCCAGTGGTCCCTTGGTCAATTGCGAGAATATAGTCCATAGTTCTGATGTTTTACTCTGGAGTGGGTTGGGCTGCAATCATAGAATTGTGTGGAGTTACGGTCTTTAATTTACAGCCATTTTTTAGTTGATACGGCAGATCACAATCGCCTTCAAAATAAGAAATACAACCCCTTTGAGTCTTGAATTTATCAAACATCCAGAAATTTCCGTTTTCGGAGGGGCCACCATAAGGTCCAGATAAACACACATGTTTTTCCCCAGCTATAGCTTTTTTCCAATCTTTTTCTATGCTCTTGCAGATTTTCATATCAATAGCTCTCCGTGATAAATATTCTTGATTTCCTTTTTTCCCTTTCGAAACAATTGCCAATATAGCTGGAGTCATTTTTTCAATTAAATCATAACCAGAACTACTACACTCAAAAATTACTTCTTCTGTTCGAAAGCATTGCCAATAAGGATAAGCGGTTGATTCAGCAGAAAATGGCTCAGGCTCTGTGACTTTACAGGTATTAATGGCCAAATCGTCTTCCTTGAGTAGACCGAAATCATCTCCAAGTATTCCATATGGGTAATTTATTTTTAATTGTTTCAAATGTGCAGACTCTGATGTTGCACAGGCGTGTAGGAAGAGAATAGAAAAAACTAAACTTTGCCACATTGTTTTAGAGTCTCAAAATATTTTTTAAACCGGTCCATTAGTTTTTTTGCTTGAGTTTTTCCTGCAACGAAATCTTTCAAAACCCCCTTGTACTCAGCTACTGCCTCTTCACATGTCGCCGGGCGTCCCAATCGATTTGATGCCAAAAGTTTTTTTTGAAAAAGCCATCGAATGCCCGCACTTATATTTATATTTGGATCATTCAGATCGTTTTTTGTGATGGTTAGATAGTGATCTTTTAGCTCTCCGAGCTCATTTTCTAAGATTTTTCGAGTTTTATTGGTAATTTGCATTAGGCCACGAGCGCTATTTGAATCTCTTTTGTTTGCGAGTAGTGTGGGGTTAAAACTGGATTCAGAAGCAATCAGGGCTTTGATTAGATTTGGATCTAAAGATTCAGATGGACCAAAGACATCATTCCAATACTGGGTCCAGCCGGCGATCAAGTCGTCATATTTTGAACCGTTTGGAAAAGGCAGTGTTAACGGACACGGTTTGTTTTTTACTTTAGAAAAATTCTGTTTTGCAATTTCTTGGATTTCATCTGGATAAAGTTGGTCTTTTCCTGTTGGGTTATTGGCACAGTGCACATGGCGTATGGTTACAGATCCTGCTGGATGTTTTTTGCTGGGGGGCACATGCAAGGGGTGGGCTCTTACCCAATGTTCCCCCTCAGGGCAGAGTCGCCAAGGATGGATTTTTCCTTTCTTTTTCTTGGACATGTATTGCACCTTCAATTGAATGAGTAATTATTCCTAATATTTTTTAAAGTAAACTAGAATTTGTTGAAAGCAGCTTAAAATGTTGAAAAGGGTGGGGGCGTAGATTTTTATTAAGAGGTATGTTTTTTATATGAAAGCAGATTATCTTCAATGTTTTCAGATTATTATGTACGTATTTTAAAAGGTAGAAAATATTACTATTATTTGATATAGTGATAATCAGAGATGATTAAGTCCATCAAAGGGAAGACAACAGAAGATATTTTTAATGGAGTAAATTCTAAAGTATCCAGGAAATTGCCTGGGATATTGCATCCAAAGGCAAGAAGGCTTTTAGATTTAATAAACGGTGCTCAGTATTTAGGTGATCTAAATATTCCTCCAGGCAATAAATTGGAGGCACTAAAAGGAAAATTAAGCGGCTTTTATAGTATTAGGATTAATGATCAATGGCGGATTATATTTAGGTGGTTTGAAGGAGATGCAGATGATGTTGAAATTATGGATTATCACTAGAGAAATGGAGTCGTAAAAATATGTTACCCAAACACCGGTCTCCAGTGCATCCAGGAGAAATCCTCCAGGAAGAGTTTTTGTCGTCACTGGGGCTTACCCAAACTGCTTTGGCTAAGCATTTGAGTTGGACAAATGCAAAAGTGAATGAATTGATTGCAGGCAAAAGAGGAGTTACCACGGAAGTTGCCTTGTCGTTATCAGACGCATTTGGAACTTCACCAGAGTTATGGCTCAACTTACAGCGAAATTACGATCTTTGGTGGGCACAAAAGGCACATAAGAAAAAAGTAAATTTGTTGAAAGCAGCTTAAAATTAGGTATAAGGTTTTCTATGTCCGAAACAACTCCTCGCAAAATGCCCAAACTTGATCCCAAGAAAGTTGAAAAAAAACTCCTCCTTGCCGAAGGACTTTTCCAAATGGCATATGAAGTGAAGAGCTTTCAGCTCAGAGCTAAACACCCTGAACTTTCTACAAGAGAGATCAACCACCTTGCATACGCTCTCATAGAGAAAGGGAGTAAGTAGTTGCAAAATTTTATTGAAACTTTTTTCTCTGTGATTAAGAAACTTGAGGAGCAAAACATACCCTACATGGTGGTGGGTTCTGTTGCCTCCATGATTTATGGAGAGCCAAGGCTGACTCATGATATGGATCTCGTGATTGATCTATTACCAAAAGATGCTCTCCGGTTGGAAACGTTATTTCCTTTGGAGGAGTTTTACTGTCCCCCTGAAGAAGTATTGACTGCTGAAATTATTCATAGGGGCCAGTTTAATCTCATTCATCATGAATCAGGGTTAAAAATCGATTTGATGGTGCGTAAAAACTCAGAACATTCTATTTGTGAATTTGGACGAAGGAGAAAGGCCCCTTTTTGGCAAAGCAATGAAGTTTATATTGCCTCTCCCGAGGATGTGATCATCAAGAAGTTGGATTATTACCGAGAAGGTGGCTGTGAAAAATACCTGACCGACGTTAGAGGCATTCTTGCACATACGGTGGTCGATGAATCCTATCTCGGCGTATGGGTAAGAAAACTAGGTTTATCAGACGAGTGGAAAAGGGTGGGGGCGTAGATTTTTATTTTACTTTCATCGGTGAAAGTAAATCTAGTGAAATAGTTTATTAGCTGTTCACTT
>JAHFAB010000296.1:3176-3577 GCA_023250795.1 Bacteriovoracaceae bacterium | reverse complement strand
ACGAGCTTGGCCGTCTGTTTTTTTGAGTTTTCCTCGGGGGAAAAAGTCTTCTGTGATCGCTGATGCCAGTTCGTCCACCATCGAAAAAACCATCTCACGAAGGTTCTCTCTAGAGAGAACCTCGCGCCGCCATGAGTAGACCACTTTTCTTTGTTGGTTCATGACGTCGTCGTACTCAAGGAGGTGTTTCCGAATGTCGTAGTTATGTGCTTCGACTTTTCGTTGGGCATTCTCGATTGCTTTCGAAGTCCATCGGTGTTCGATGGGCACATCTTCTTCCATGGCTTGCACGGTTCGTCTCAAAAGTTCATTTTGGCCAAAAATGCGTAGCAAATCATCTTCGAAAGAAAGGTAAAATCGGCTGGCTCCAGGATCTCCTTGCCGACCCGCTCGACCTCGCA
>JAHFAB010000296.1:0-3166 GCA_023250795.1 Bacteriovoracaceae bacterium | reverse complement strand
GCGTGATTCGTGGCGTTCTGTTCCTAAAATAAAAAGCCCTCCGGCCTTCAGAACTTCTTCTTTTTCAAGTGCACATTTTTCCTGCCATCTTTTCAAAGCGATTTCATATTGTTTGGCGTGCTCTTCTTTTTCTGCATCGGTGGCATTAGATTTTAGGGATCCGATCTCAGATTTTGCTAAAGCTTCGTAATTACCTCCGAGTAAAATATCCGTTCCTCGACCGGCCATATTGGTCGAAATGGTAATCGCGCTTTTTCGTCCTGCCTGAGCGACAATGTCAGCTTCTCTTTCGTGCTGTTTCGCATTGAGGACGTTATGTTTGATCCCTTCTTTTTTTAAGAGCTGAGCCAAAAGCTCTGATTTTTCGACTGACACCGTGCCGACTAAGACGGGTTGTCCTTTTTCAAAAAGGTTTCTAACCTCAATAGCAATTGCTTTAAACTTTGCGGCTTGAGATTTATAAATGACGTCGGCTGCATCTTTTCGGATCATTTCGCGATTGGTGGGGATAATCGTGACATCGAGTTTATAAATTTGTTTGAACTCTGTGGCTTCGGTATCCGCAGTCCCTGTCATGCCAGAGAGTTTTTTGTACATTCTAAAATAATTTTGAAACGTAATGGTCGCTAAAGTTTGGTTCTCATTTTCGATGGTGACGTTTTCTTTAGCTTCGATCGCTTGATGGAGTCCATCAGACCACCTTCGTCCAGGCATGAGACGGCCCGTGAACTCGTCAACGATCAGGACTTCCCCTTCTTTGACCACGTAATCAACATCTCTTTTGAATAAGACGTGAGCGCGCAATGCTTGATTGACATGGTGGAGAGTTTCGATGTGGATGGGGTCGTAGAGGTTGGCAATCCCCAACCTTTTTTCCATTTTTTCCACTCCGGCTTCGGAAAGAGAGGCGGTTTTAGATTTTTCGTCCACCGTATAATCTGTATCTTTGATCAAAATGCCTTCAGCACTGATCTGCCGATTGATTTTATAATAAAGATCTGTTGAATCTTCTGATGGACCACTAATAATGAGGGGGGTTCTCGCCTCATCAATGAGGATGGAATCCACTTCGTCGACTAGGGCAAAGTTGAGTTCCTTTTGAACATAGTCCTCAAGACGAAATTTCATATTGTCTCGGAGGTAATCAAAACCAAATTCATTATTGGTTCCATAGGTGATGTCACACCCGTAATTTTTCTGCCGCTGCGAATCTGTAAGTCCGTGAACAATCACTCCAGTAGATAGGCCCAGGAAATTATGAATTTGCCCCATCCAAGCAGAGTCTCGTTTGGCCAGATAATCGTTGACCGTAATGACGTGGACGCCTTTTCCTTCGAGTGCATTGAGGTAGCAGGGTAGGGTGGCAACCAAGGTTTTTCCCTCACCTGTTCTCATCTCGGCAATCCGTCCGCGGTGCAGAGTGACCCCTCCGATGAGCTGAACATCATAGTGGCGTTGACCGATCACGCGCCATGCGGCTTCTCTTCCGACTGCAAAAGCCTCAGGCAGAAGGCGATCTAAGCTTTCTCCCTTAGAAAGTCTTTCGCGAAACTGAGTGGTTTTACCCTGAAGTTCCGCATCGGAGAGGGCCTTGATTTGCGATTCGAGCTGGTTAATCCGATCAACGAGAGGATAGATGGACTTGAGCTCTCGATCATTTTGAGTTCCAAAAATTTTTTTTGCAATGTCTTGTAAAATCATTTTTTCAGGCTTTTTTCCGGTCTAAAGTTTTAGGTTCCACCCTATCTTGGTTAAGGTGCAGTGTCACTAGTTTTCTAAAATGTAAGAAAGAGGGTCCACAGGGGTGCCATGGACGTGGACCTCGTAATGCAGGTGGGGTCCAGTGGATCGGCCCGTATTGCCCAAGAGAGCAACGGGGTCTCCGCGTTTTATTTTTTGCCCTTTTTTTACTAAAATTTTTCTTGCATGAGCATACCAGGTTTCTAGTCCATACCCATGATCTAAAACAAGAGTTTGCCCATAACCTGGCTTGATATCAGCAAAACTCACCACTCCATCGGCCGGGGCACGGACTCCGGTGCCCAGGTGATTTGCAATATCCAATCCCTCATGCATTTTTTCTCTTCCACTATAAGGCGACTTTCTCACTCCAAATCCAGAAGTGTAATACCCCATCGCAGGTTTTCGAGTGGGGAGGGCGGATAAGAATGCTTTTTGATCGGTCAGTAATTCGTACTGATCTTGGAGAGTTTGTTCCATGAGCAGACACTCTTGGTTTAACTGTCCGGTTTTTAGATTGAGATCGTCAAATTCTTTTTGAAATGCCGAATTGTCACTGAGATTTCCAGCAAGAGTGGCCAGAGGGATCGCTTTATTTTCACCTATGTTTCCACCAATATTTAAAGAAGCGTCTGGAATATTCTCTGGTATTTTTTCTAACAAATTTTGCGATTGTGAGCTTTTATCCAAAATACTAGGAAATCCAGCAGAGTTCCCTGTTTCAATATTTGTGATCACTTTGAGTCGCGTAGAAAACGTTTTGATTCGATCTAAAGTACTTTCAATGGTGGACATTTTATTTTTGAATACTTGAACTTGCTGTTTCAATTTTCTATTCTCAGTTTTCAGATCTTTGTTTTCTCCAATTTCACTCATGACATACCAGTAGTCAAAAACCATAATGGTGCTGAGAATCAGAACAAAAGCTCCCGCAATCATCGAACCTCTGAGGACCCAGCTGGGGAGTAGGATCTTACGAACGGTGGAAGTCTTTTCTGGGATCAATAAAAGTGTGTAGAATCGATTTTTACTCATCTTAAGATACCTCCTCAAACTTTTAGCTAATCGGGTCTCACCTGAATTAGAATCACCGTCGTATTATCTTCTCCACCATTAGAATTGGCTATTTCTATTAATTTCTTTGAGGCTTCTTCTAAATCGCCTTCTTGAAAAAGATTTTTTTCAACAATGGTGAATATTTGCCGATCTTCCATTTGTCCTGTCAATCCATCCGAACAGATGAGAAAAACGTCTCCTGGGACGATTTGCATTTCATAAAGATCAACGTTGACGTCTTCTTCAAACCCAACAGAGCGAGTAATGACATTCTTGTTTTTGTCTGTTTTTAACTGTGCTCTTGTGATAAGTCCTGCTATCAATTTTTCTTGTACAAGTGAGTGGTCTTTTGTGATTTGCCAAATCGCTC
>JAHFAB010000295.1 GCA_023250795.1 Bacteriovoracaceae bacterium | reverse complement strand
CACCAAAGGAGTATCACAAAGTCTCTGTAACCTTAGATCCGTCGAATCATCCTAAGTTTTTATCTACGAAATTTCTATCGTCTCATATTCCATCTGAAAAATTTTTTCTAAAAACTAAAAATATGTTTTCCAGAAGTGATTTTTGTAGGTTTTACGGACTTTCAAAAACACAAGGCAAGATCCATATAAAAAAATGGACTATTTTAGGACTAATAAAACCGATAAACAAAGGCCCCACCATCAGATACCAGAAAAAAATATAAAAATTACTTTAACTTACTTGCATTCGCTGAATATACTAATCGGTCGGAATTTCTATAATGTAATCTCTTTTCAGGATTGCTAGATCTTACCACGAACAAGAAACTGTCCATGTATATGGACTTTATTGAAAGGACCCCTCATGAAAACAAAAATCGTTTGTTTAATATTGATCGGCTTGATTTCAAAAGCAGTTTTCGCTAGCGATGAAACCTGTTATGATATTAGTTTGAAATCAGATAGCTGGAGCAGAACTCCAGAAGTTCTCTGCGTTACATCACTGGATGCAAACCGCAGTGAATTTGAGATTTCACTGAAAAGTGGCTTCCCTTTGCCAAAAGATGCGGCTGTCACATTCCATTACCAACTTCTTCGCTCAGTTAGATGTATGGATGAAAACCAGAATCTTTTCGGGATAGTTAATCCAACAAACTCAGCCCTGAATGCTCTTGCTATACAGTTCAATGGTAAGAAAGATTTGGAAAAGAAAACAGAATCTGGCGTTGTCACTATTGGTAAAACAAGTTTTTACTACAGAAACCGATAATTTCAGCCATCATTCTTAACTCCTTGGGCCAGAAGGAACTTTTCATTTCTGGCCCAAGCAAACTACTGCAACCCTAACTCCTTAATTTTATTTAATTATTATATAAAAGCTATTTTTTACGCATCGCATCAACCTAAATCTAAGGTTTTATTGACCTTTTTTGTCAAGTATAAGATAATAGAAGGACATAGTGAACTTGTAGGACGTGATTTTGATGAAATATTTTTTAGGACAAAAAATAGAATTGCGAGTGTTCAAACCAAGTTTTGTTTTGGTTGCTGTATTGCCGTTGTTTTGTTTTTCTTCATGCCGCATTGTCAATGGCTACAACCCAAACTCGATTACAAGCACGATCACCCAATCACCAGACAGCAGTGGATCTGGAAATGGTGGGAGCGATGTGAGCGCGAACCCACCTACCGTAACCTCAGTCTCACCACTCAAAGGAGCTCTAGAAGGTGGCACCACTCTGACAATCACAGGAACTGGATTTTCTGCCGGAGCAACAGTCACAGTTGGAGGATCCTCATGTACTTCAGTGAACGTGATTTCGTCTACTCAACTCACTTGTATCTCTCCAGCAAATACGAGTGGCTCAACCAATGTCATCGTTACGAATAGCGACGGACAGGGAGCTACGGTCACCAGCGCTTTTCAATACACCACCGCTGCTCAAGCCGTTTCTACTGCTAATCTTAAACTTTGGTTTCAAGCCGATGCAATCACTACCTTAAACGACGGCGACTTAGTAGCCTCTTGGGCGGACAGCAGCGGAAATGGGTATACGCTTTCTCAGAGTAACAATACATATAAACCCACTTATAAAACAAATATTGCCAATGGCAAACCAATCCTGAGATTTATTTCTTCGTCAGGACAACAGAGACTTGGACCTCTCAATACAGGACTCACCCCCACTGCCTTTACTTTTTTTATTGTCGCCAAAAACTCAAATAACCACGGAAATGCACAAGGTACACTGATCAGCACAACCGCTGCTTCCAGTACTTATGGAAAAAACTCACTCTATATTTCTGACACCTCAGGAAATCTTAATTTCGGTAGCCTTGATGGCGGAGCTGTCACATGGGAAACCGCTTGGGCCGATCTCTCCAGTTTTCACGTCACTTCCGTTGTGGTTCCATCTACTGGAGTCAGTCAAGTTGCAAAAATCTACATGGATGGAATCTTTCTGGGATCTCAAAATGTGACCACTGGAGGCGTATGGGATGCTTTCACCCTTGGCACTGGTGCTGGACAAAATGGGTTTTTTTTCAATGGCGATATCGCCGAAGTCATTGCCTATTCTGCGGCTCTCTCAGATAGCGATCGGGCGGCGATCGAAAATTCTCTTAATGTAAAATACAGCCTCTATGGACCTCGAATTCATTCTCTGCCTCGATACAGTGGTACGATTTCTGGAGGAACCACCCTAAGCATCCTGGGAACGGGATTTAGACAAGGAGCTACGGCAAAACTTGGAACAACTCCATGTTCAACAATCTCCTACATCAACACGAATGAATTAACCTGCATCACACCCGCCCACGTTGCTGGAGCTGTCAATGTCTCTGTGACTAATTCTGACGGTAAAATCGCGACCACTACAAACGGCTATCGCTATCAAAACATCGTCACACCCACTCCCTCAGACATTTCTAATCTAAAAATATGGCTTAGACCTGAGACAGACTCAAGCTACTCAGATGGAGATAAAATAAAATATTGGTGGGACTCCAGTGGAAATGGAAATCATCTCTATCAATTTACAGATTCTGTACGCCCCACTTATAAAACTGGAATTGTAAACTCTCTCCCAGTTGCAAGGTTTATAGCCTCTTCTGGTCAACAGAGACTTGGACCTCTCAATACAGGGCTCACACCCACTGCCTTTACTTTTTTTGTTGTTGCCAAAAACTCAGATGGCCACGGAAATTCACTAGGTACACTGATCAGCACCACCGCTGCTTCGAGTACTTATGGAAAAAACTCACTCTATATTTCTGACACCTCAGGAAATCTTAATTTCGGTAGCCTTGATGGCGGAGCTGTCACATGGGAAACCATTTGGAGCAATCTCACTAATTTCCATGTGACTTCTCTTATAGTCCCTGCCACAGGCTCTAATCAACCCGCTAAACTCTATATGGATGGAACTTTTCTTGGACAACAAAACACTACTTCTGGAGGCATTTGGGATGCTTTCACTCTTGGCACTGGTGCTGGACAAAATGGGTTTTTTTTCAATGGCGATATCGCCGAAGTCATTGCCTATTCTGCAGCTCTCTCTGATAGTCAACGAGAGAGTGTTGAATCTTATCTAAACTCTAAATATCAACTCGTTCCTCCTCGAATTCTAGGTATGCCCATTTGGAGTGGTTCTACTTCTGGAAACACCTCAGTCACGGTTCGTGGTTCAGGCTTTGATAGTGGAAGCACCATAACTCTAGGCACGACAGACTGTACTTCTACTACTTTTGTCAGCGGATCTGAACTCACCTGTATCACGCCCTCTCATGCAGCTGGGCTGGTCAATGTCAAAGTCACTAAGCCCGATGGTCAAACCACAACGGCGGCAAATGCCTACCGCTACCAGAGTGCAGTCAATACCAACCCGACTGATCTCCCAAATCTCAAGCTTTGGTTCAGACCTGAAACTAATACGGGTTACTCAGACGGAAATAAAATGCCTTACTGGGTGGACTCCAGTGGAAATGGAAATCATCTCTATCAATTTACAGATTCTGTACGCCCCACTTATAAAACTGGAATTGTAAACTCTCTCCCAGTTGCAAGGTTTATAGCCTCTTCTGGTCAACA
>JAHFAB010000294.1 GCA_023250795.1 Bacteriovoracaceae bacterium | reverse complement strand
CGATTTATATCAGAATCAAGTGGCGAAGTGTTTTCCGTTATCGAAAAAGAAATGGGAGAAAAAAATCTTAGACTTCGTTTTGACCCCCTCTATTTCAAGCCAATTGACAAAAAAGCTAAACTTGCTTTTGCTGAACTCGAAAAACAGGTCAAGCTTGCAAGAACGAGAGTGGTTTTAAAACCTGGGCAAGCAGTGCTTATAGACAATCGATTAGTAGCACATGGAAGAGAGGCGTTTCGGGCGGGTTTTGAGAGCTCAAGCAATATTAGATGCAATAATAGATGGATGATGCGAGCAATGATTCGCCAGACGAACCGAGTATTTTAGTCCACTCTTCAGAAAGAACCCCAAACCTTATCTCACGCTTGCAGTAAAAATGTATAGCTTGCCATCATTTTTGCTGTTAAAATGATGGCTATGTATACACGGGTGTTAACTCCTCCAAAAAGCACATTTTTTTTGCTAGGTCCTCGCGGAACAGGAAAAACGTTTTGGTTACAAGAAAATTTTCCTGATGTGAAACGGTATGATCTATTGAGAACGTCCGAGTTTTTGAGACTTCTAAAATCTCCAGATCTCTTGAGACAAGATATAGAAACTCTTCCATCTGGGTCGTGGATTATTATTGATGAAATTCAGAAATTACCCCAGTTATTAGATGAAGTTCATTCCCTAATAACAGATAGTCGTGGAAAATACAAATTTGCTCTGACGGGTTCCAGTGCTCGTAAATTAAAACGCTCAGGAGCCAATCTACTTCCAGGCAGATCAATCAATCGGATTTTTTTTCCACTGACCCTGCGTGAATTGAATCAGACTCCCACTCCTGAAAGTCTGATGCGCTGGGGAGGGTTGCCTGCTGTCAGATCAGCTATTGAAGATAAAGATGAAATGTTGGGCATAGATTTGTTAGAAACTTATGTACAAAATTATCTGAGACAAGAAATTCAGGAAGAAGCGGCTGTAAAACGATTAGAACCATTCGTTAGGTTTTTTGAAGTCACGTCGATCATGAATGGACAGCTCATGAATCAAGCAAACATATCTAGAGAAGCAGGAATTGCACGGCCTACAGTCCAGGGGTATTTTGATGTTTTAGTAGAAACTCTCATTGGAACATACCTGCCGAGTTGGAGACGTAGGGTTAAAATAAAAGAAGTAGGTCACCCAAAGTTTTATTTTTTTGATCCAGGCTTAGTTCGAGCACTGGCGGGCCGACTCAGAGAGCCTTTGGATTCGATTGAAGCAGGCTATCTGCTAGAAACATGGGTTTTTCATGAACTTCGAGCTTGGATCTCCTATTCTGGGTGTGGGGGTGAGCTCAGTTATTGGCGAACGACTTCTGGAACAGAGGTGGATTTTATTTGGACTCGTGGGAAAAAAGCGATTGGAATTGAAGTCAAATTATCAAACTCATGGAAGAGCGAATGGTCTCGACCCTTATTGGAGTTGGCAGGGGATGGATATATTCAAAAAGGATTCGGTATTTATTTGGGTAAACAAAAACTCAAAATAGGCAAGCTGAGTGTATTCCCGTTTGCTGAATTTTTTGATGCTCTTTACAAAGGGGAAGTGATTGAAAGTTAGACACCCATCAATCAAAAAACGGCAGCCGCGCGATATCATTCTTCATCACAATCACCATGAGAAGCAATATCAGAGATAGTCCTACTTGTTGCACGATCTCTGTCTGTCGTAATGTCAGTGGCCTGCCCCGAATAGCTTCGATCGTGAGCAACAGAAGATGCCCGCCGTCCAAAACAGGGATGGGCAGGATATTGAGAACCCCTAAGCCAACCGATAGAATCGCCATCGTGGTGAGAAAAGCAATCAGACCGCGTGACAAGGACTCACCCGCAATTTTGCCAATCAAAATAGGTCCACCTAAAGTGGTAATGGAAACGTCGCCTGTCATCATTTTTCTGAGTGAAACGAGGTTTCTCCAAGAAAAAACGACCATTCTTTCTGTGGCTTTGTAGAGGAGGGTGAACGGATTCCACACTCGCTCTAAAACGGTTTTGGGTTCTGCCCAAAAAAGCATCGGCATCACACCAATGGTATACTGAGTTGTTTTTTTCAAAAGTGGATCTCTCGTGTTAGTCGCAGTTGGAGTGAGAGTGGAAGAAAAAAGCTTACCTTCGCGTTCCCACTGTACAGTCACTTTACCGTCTTTTTCTCCCGATCTTTGTACTGCATCTCTCAAATCAAAAAAGCTTTGTACTTGATCCCCCCCAACCGAAATAAGATGATCTCCAGATTGGATCCCAGCTCCCTCAGCGGGAGACTTTGGAACCGCTTTTTCAACAAAAAGCTCTGAGGAAAATAGGCCGGAGTCCTGAGTCAAACCTTGGCTATGAATCGGTTTTATAAAACTGAATTCCTGACTCTCGCCTTTTTTGGATTGAACCTTAAAAAGTACTCCATTTTTTTCTGGTATTTTAGCATAAAGATCTTCTATCTCTTCCCAAGTTCCAACCGGAGTGTGGTTGATCTCTAAAACTCGATCTCCTGTTTTCATTCCGCTTTTCCCCCCAAGAGAGAGAGAGTTTGCAATTCCTATTTGAGTGGCTCTCGCTGCCGGGAGCATTCCTTGGATTTCACCGACATCTGTGGCCTCGCCATAAACACTAAAGCCTTTTTGAATGGACGGGGTGATCTTCATGTCTGAAATCTGACCTGATCTTTTTACTTTGAACAAAAGCTCTTTCCCTGGGCTATCGTTTACGGTCATCAAGATTTCATCAAATCTTTTTACCGCTTTCTCATTGATAGAGAGCACTACATCGCCACTTCTGAGACCGATTTTCTCTGCTGGAGAATTTTTTACTACACGTCCAATCACACTTGCCACATGGGGTTCGCCGATGACTAAGATCGCCATGAAAATTACGATTGCAAAAAGAAAATTAAAGAGGGGACCGCCAAAGAAAATAAAAAATCGTTTCCATGGAACTTGTTTTTGGAGAGATCTTTTCAGATCTGCTGCACTGAGTTTGACCTCTGGGTCTTCTCCTAAGAGTTTAACGTAACCCCCCAGTGGAATTGCAGACACTCGAAACTCTGTTTCACCCAATTGCCGCTTCCAGAGCTTGGGTCCGAACCCAACAGAAAAAACCTCAGCCTTGACTCCAAAGATCCTGGCAAAAAGAAAATGTCCAAACTCATGGACTATGACTAAAGGACATAAAATGACTAAGAAACCCAAGATTGATAACACGACGCGCTCCTATCTCCTCAAACTATCCTCTATGAACCAAAGATACGGATACAAGCATACATCAAGGGAAGACTAAAAACTACGCCGTCAAAGCGATCCAAAAACCCACCATGTCCTGGGAGAATGGTGCCTGAGTCTTTGCGTCCAAATGCTCTCTTTAGGAAACTTTCACAGAGGTCTCCCAGTTGTGAAGAGCAGCCCACTACAAGTGGTATGATCAAGATTGCCAACCAAGGTATTCCTCGAAAAAACAAGAACTTATAGAGAAGCGTCAAAACAATTCCGCTCCCCAGTCCTCCCAGTGATCCTACGACCGTTTTTTTAGGGCTAATTTTAGGGTAGAGTTTTTTCTTTCCATACCGAATCCCTACAAAATAGGCAGCGGTGTCTCCTGCCCAGTTCAAAAGAAAAA
>JAHFAB010000293.1 GCA_023250795.1 Bacteriovoracaceae bacterium | reverse complement strand
CTCAAACCCGGAGAGGGCAGGGGCTTAGAGAGGGGATTGGATTTTTGTGGAAATATTTTTACGCCTGTACAGGTTTTGGGGTAGTGCTGACTCTATTGTTTTCATTACCCGTGGTATCTAGCCTTTCTCTCCCTCTCGCAGTAGTTGGTGGGACATTACTTTTTGCGAGATCACTCAATAGAGGTGAAGAGTTTAGGTTAAAGTGAGTGTGTATAAATTCTCTGAGGTCATTGGGTAGTTTCGAATGAAATACCATCTTTTTTCCAGTCTTAGGATGAGTCAGTTGGATTTCAGCCGAATGTAGCGCATGTCTTGGGAGTAAGAGTTTAGCTTGGGCTTCTGCTGTTAATATAGATCGATCATAAAATCGGAGCGCCTCCGCTTCGGGTATACCATAAAGTTTATCTCCTACGATGGGAAACCCCGCACTTTCTAAGTGGACTCTAATCTGGTGCTGCCGCCCGGTTTTGGGGCGACATTCTAAAAGTGAAAACTGAGATGAGTTCTCAAGTCTCTTGAAAACAGTTTCAGCAGTCAGGCCTTTCTCATTTTCAGAAGCGACCTTCATCTTGAGACGAATCATAGAGTCTGGAGATCTCATGAGGGGTCGATTGACCATGAAGTGCTCTGGAGTGATCCCATACACAATAGCGAAGTAGTATTTTTCCGTGGAACGCACGGCAAATTGGTTCATCAGATGTGCGCAGGTTTCTTTATTTTTTGCCAAAACTAAAATCCCACTGGTTTCTTTGTCAATTCGATGAACTAAGAAATACTCGCGATTCATGCGCAAAGGATTTTTGAACCCCTCGGTTCTTAAATGGATCAAAAGAGTGTTGAAAAAATATTTTCCTGAAGGATGAACTGGGAGATTTGCAGGTTTTTCGATTACAAAAACATCCTCGTCTTCAAAAAGGATTTTATAATCGAAACAGACAGGGCGTTCAGGTCTTCTGAGTGTTAAAATCTGGATCTCATCTCCTGGCATAAGTTGGAGACTGGGTTTTAGACGTCCCACTGGCGCATAAGCTTTAGAACTTCGCACTAACTTTACAGTTCCAGAATCAATGTCTTTCTTGAGCTTTTCACGGGATCGATGTTGGTAGTGCTCTTTGAGAAAATGATCGAGTCGAGTGCCTCTGGGTCCAAGTCGGTTTGGCCCCACTTCATGGGTGATTAAGTATCGATTTTCAGTGAGTTCCTTTGTAGCCATCTGGAGGCTACTAATACCTCTGTCTGAGTAAAAATAGAATCACTTCTTTTGCACAGTTTTCACAATAACCGTGCTTAGATTTCATGTTTTCAATGGTTCTTTGGGCAAGTTTTGTGCCTTCTTCGTGAAGATGGGCCTGGTTTTTATCGTAAAGAGTGAGAGCTAGATGCATTTTGGTGAGGAGATTTTTTTGAGATTCAAAATAATGTTTTTCTAGTTTATTCCAAAACTCTGGAAAAACTTTGGCATAAATGACAGGCTCACTCGGGTGGTCCAAGGACCAAGCTCCTACTTGTGAGATGATGTTCTGTCTAAAGGCTTCTTGGGCGGGAAGCTCCGTGGAAGTCTCAATGATTTTCTCAAACTCGGAAATAAGCGAAAAATCGGGATCCTCGAGTCGACCGGTGACTGGATTTTTTACTTTTTCCTTCTTGAGTACTAGAGAAATATGTTGAATGTATTTTTTCAAAAAATCTTCCCACTGAGTCGAATCGTAAAGTCCAAGCGAATCCCTCACTTCTCGATCTGTTTTAGCGAGGTATTCGTTTCTCACGAGATGGATAAATTCGGTCGCATCGTGATATCCATCTTTGACATCTTGCTTGAGAAACTCATATTCGGAAACTCGTTTTACAAACTCTTCCATCTCGATAAAAACAGAGAGAGGCGAGAGGCATGTGAACTCTGGGTTTTGGGCTGCGTTTAAAAGGATGGACTTTACTTCTCTTGCCGATGCACCCATTCGACCTTCGTAGTAAGGGATGTTTAAGTACTCTTCTTTTAGTTTCTTGATCGAAGAACGGAGGAGTTTTTTATCCTCTGGCGGAAGTCCATTTGGGATTTCTCCTGTATCGTATAATTTGGCTTTTTCCAGGGGCGTGAGATTTGCAATCATGGTGCTGACGTTGGGAGGATAGTTGATGCTGTTGGGTTTCTTAAGACGAGTGAGGACTGACCAAAGTGCAAGTGACCAGGAGGTGTGAGGAGTGACGTGTTTTTCATTTGAGATTTGTTCTAGATCGGGTTTGTAAATTTCCTCTTCATCGGAAACCGAGAGCAAATAGGGTACTCGAATGAGTTCGATACGTGCCTTAAAACTCGTAAAATCAGGGAACTCCTTGAACGCATCCATCTGAAATTCGTTGGACGAGCCAAGCATGACCGTATCTAAGTAAGCAATGGTGGATCCTACATTGACCGCTCCAGTTTCACAGGCGATGAGCAGGTATTTGAAAGAATCTATGGGGCGTTTGAGTAGGTCACTGTATTCGACAATGCCACGGCTTGCGTCAATCAAATCACCGCTCAGTGTGAAGAGATTAAGCCTTTGCAGAGCAGGAGGCAGAGAGTTTAGGTTTCGATTGAGGCTCAGTTGGTGATATTGGGCATCTACATGAAGTTGCGGCTCAACAGTGACCAGGCCCTTTCGGTATCGTCTAGAATAAAAAAAGCGTTCCACCTGAACGTGCATGAGCACTTTTTTGAAGTCACCTCCATTTGCACTGAGCAAGCTTTCTGCAATTTCTTTGCAACGATGGCAAAGATCTCCTTTTGTGAGGTAGTGGGGGAGGGCTTTCCAAAGTGTTTCGACTTTATCGGCTCCGATTAGTTTTTCTAGGAAAGCACGGCGTTGATCGACGGGCAGAATGAGAAAAGGATGATCTTTCAGATCACAGGGAATCCGCGTTAAGACATCCTCATCCACCAATTTTGCATAAGTTTGCATGGACTCTTTGGGCTGAGAATATGTGTGAATCCCAATCCCACTTTTTGTGATTTTATCTACAGGAAAAACCCAGTTAAACGAATACACTGCGCCTTTGGATTCGTGAGAATACTTTTCTGAAGCGACCATGAGGGAATGAATCAGCGATGTTTTAGCACTTCCATTGGGACCGTGTAAGAGGAGGAGTTTGTTATTTACCCCTTGCCTCTGGAAATTTTTGAGCGCTCTGTAAATTTGATTCTGTGCACTCTCTTGAGAGACCACTTTGCGTGTGGTCCAATCTAAGTTTTGATCAAAGAGATGAAAACGATAAAGGGGGGTCTTATTGGCGTCCTGATAAGGAGATTTGAGTGGAGTCTTCCCAAAAAAATCCATGACATCTTGCAAGTATTGGGCTGAGCTTCTGAGTTGGAGCTCCGGTTGATCTCTGAGTAAGACTAAGTACTCGTCAAATGAGAGAACTCTTTTGTTCGAATCAAACTCTTTTTGAATCGCTTGGTCGATGACATTTAGGATTTGTGGACGCATCTCTATGGACCCTTGTTTTTAATTGTACTCCTCCCCGTTCCTCTGACAAGAACAAACCGTGGCTTCATAGGGTTCAAAAGTGGATTTCCAAGTGTGTTCAAAGGGCTGTTTTGTTTAATATAATCCGCTACTAAATCACGAATGACGCCTCCGGCGTTTAAC
>JAHFAB010000292.1 GCA_023250795.1 Bacteriovoracaceae bacterium | reverse complement strand
TATTTTTAGAATCGCGAGGGATGACTCCAGCAGAAGCGGGCGCTGTTTTATCTTATAATTGTCCACAGTGGGTGCAGGCGGAATTGGCCACATTACTCATGGGGGCAAAATCAGCGGGGCTTTATCCAAATTCTACTCCGAAGGATATTCTCTATATTTTAAACCATACTGAAGCCACATTAATCACTGTTCAGAACAAAGACTATTTCAAAAAGATTAGAGACGAAAAGGGTCAATCTGCCCTCCCTGAGCGCGTGAAGCTAATTTTAGCCATTGATGGAGATACGAGTATTTCGCCAAAGGCAGTGGCTTTTGAGGCGGCCGTTCAAGAGGGTAAAAAACTTTCAGAAAAAAAGGGGAGTCAGAGCCTAAACGGCTACCTCTCTCGCCTCAAACCGACAGAAGGCAGTTTTCTCATCTACACCTCTGGGACGACTGGAAATCCAAAGGGTGCGCTTCTTTCGCATGACAATCTAGTCTATACCTCTGATATGAGTTCACGCTACTGGGGCCTGCCCTATGGGCGAGGAAGTCTGTTTTCATTCTTACCTCTTTGTCATGTGGCTGAAAAACTCCAAAATGTGGGAGTGGGGCTTTGTCAACGCTATCATGTTCATTATTGTACAAAATTTGAAAATGTTTCTACCGAGCTTGTAGAAGTTCAGCCAACCTTACTACTCAGTGTGCCCAGGCTTTGGGAGAAAATGATGGAAGGTGTGCTCAACAAAGCTCGAAACGCAAAGGGGCTCAAAAAATACTTGGCCCCTTGGGCACTCGCAGTGGGTGAGAGGGTGGCTCAGGCGGAATATTCTGGAGAGAGGGCCGGTGTGCTGGATTTGATTCAACTTCAAGTAGCGGACCGCCTCGTGTTGAAAAAAGTCCGCCATGCACTAGGACTAGGAGGAGCTGAGCTTTTGGCTTCTGGAGCGGCAGCTTTGGCTCCCCATATTACAAAATGGTTTCGCTCTATAGGTTTAGAGATTTTAGAAGACTTTGGGCAAACCGAATCTACGGGAGTGATCTGCATGACAGAGCCTGGTGTTGAATCATCTGGAACAGTGGGCAGACCTGTCCCAGGCGTTGAGTTTAAGATTGCCGAAGATGGAGAGGTGCTGACTCGAGGGAGGCACGTATTTGTAGGCTATCACAAAGATGATGCAGCCACAGTACAGACCTTAGAAGGGGGATGGTTACACACGGGTGATTTAGGCGAGTTGACAGAAAAAGGACTTGTGAGAATCCGAGGACGTAAGAAGGAAATTTTAAAAACCTCAGGAGGCAAGATGGTTGCACCTGTCCCCATCGAAGAGAGACTGAAAGCTTCAGAAATTATAAGCCAGGTTTGCATGGTTGGGGATGGAAGAAAATATCTTTCAGTTTTGATTACATTGTCAGAGATAGTTTTGGCAGATCTTCAGAAAAAAGAGGGTGCCGCATTCGAAAATGATGTTGTCAAAGATCCCGAGATTTTGAGTACGATCAAAAAACAGGTAGAAGACCTGAACCGTTCTTTAGCGAGTTTTGAACAGATCAAACGTTTTACGGTTCTTTCTCGTGAGTTTTCGATTGCAGATGGAGAAATGACCCCCACATTGAAAATGAAACGCAATGTGATTGAGAGCAGGTTTAGAGAGCTCATTGACCAGATGTATTAGGCAAATGTATTGGCCAAATGTATTAGGTAGAAGTTAGGGTTTTATGGAGTTAAAATACACGGGATTCCACCGTCTCTTAGAAATCGATCACTATTCTCACCAGAGGGACTCTTGGCAAATTCATCTTTTTAACGAGATCGAAGTCGATCGGATCGAAGCATTGCGGGAGGCTTTTAAGAAAAAAGGGCTGAAGGCTCCTTCGTATACTGCTTTTGTGATGAAAGGCATTGCGCAGGCGATAGCTGAGTTCCGCCCAAAATATCCGCAGATTAATTCGTTTTTAAAAAACTGGTTTGGTTTTAAGTCTATCGTAGTATTTGATGGGATTAGCGCTGGGTGTTCCGTTGCACTTGATCATGAAGATGCAGTGAGTGTGGGAGTGGTTCAGGAGCCCCAAAGCAAGTCTCTGATGACTATTACTGAAGAGTTGGTTCAGATCTCAAATCCCAACCATCAATCGGTGAAAAATCTGGTGTTTTTTTTTCGTCTCCCACGACTTCTGCAGCGATTTCTTCACGAGGTTTCGAAACGTAGTACTAAGATGCGATATGAAAACAGGGGTACGTTTTGTATAAACCCAGTTGGAAAATTTGGAGTTGACGCTCATCTTTCGCTCCCACAGACGTCTTGTCTTCAATTTGGGATGGGAGTGATCCGGGATCGTGTAGTTGCACGTAAGGGTGTTCCTCTTGTCGTAAAGACATTCTATCTGACAGTGTCATTTGACCGACGGCTGATGAATGGAAGGCCGTGTGCGATGCTGATGGAAAGAATACAGAAAATATTGAATCAAGCAGAGTTCGATGATTGGAAAAAAATGGAGCTTTCGGACAGATAGGGCCGCATTCTCTCCATCCCAACAGCATTCTTCGCGCCGACTTTCACTTCCGCTGAGGAAGTGGAGTTGGGCCTGGCAAAAGCTTTGGTCACCTCATTTATCGCGCCACTCACTTCTTCAGGCGAAGTGGTTTCTGCACTCGCCTCTGCTTTTACTTCCGCTGAAGAAGTAGTGTCAGGATTAAATACCCTGCCGATCCCATTTTTTTTGGCACCTACTTCTTCTGAAGAAGTAGCGGCCGCCCCAGCAAATCCCTTTTCTGCCAAAGTCTGTGTGGGCAAAGCCCGACCCTTTTCTTTTTTTAGCGCTTTCCTTAATCCACTTTTAAAGATCTCAGCATAGCTTGGATCCGCGCTTGTTCGTGCAGTAGGCAGTTTTTCTCAGCAGCAAGTTTTGCCTAGTTATTTTTACACTGATTTTATATCAAAAATTTTGGCTTTACTCTAAAATAAAAGATGGACCGGTATGTTGGTCGTGTTTGCTAAAAAAGGCAGAGGATTTTTGCGCATGAAGCTGTTTGGGTTTAGAAATATTTTTTTCACTTATCTAGTTATTTTGTTTTTTCCACAAAACTTTTTTGCTGGAGAGACAAAAGTATCGCCTCCTGGTGAGTGTTTATCCAAAGCTGTAGAAGAAGCTCTAGAAGTTGGAAAAAATCACCTAGCTACTGAAACTCCTGAGAGCCCACCCCCTAGAGGCCTAAAAATTTCTTTTAACCGAGAAGAAGTCGAAACCAAAGTAAAGACTTTTAAAGAAAAATATAAAAATCTGAACGCTCTGACTGATGGGGATAAAAAAGCTTATTTGACTCCTGTCAGTTCAAGTTCTGGAGTTCATGATTTTCTTTATTTTTTTCTCACACGCCCGTTTATGAAGCGACATAACGACAAAGTCATTCAGGATCAAGTGGCCGTCGATGCGATTTATAATTACTTTACAGAGCTTTTTATCAAAAACATAAAGGAAGATGGATTGTATGGGGAAATAGATTTTGTGACAGAGAAAGGAAAAGCCATTGGCGCTGATGTAAAAACCGTTCGCATTCGTTTTAGCTTAGACGGAAGTAATTCTGAGAAAACAGCTGCAAAATTAAGTAGAAAATTAGAAGCAACATTAGCAAGGACAAACGCTGAGTATGCAAAGGGACTGA
>JAHFAB010000291.1 GCA_023250795.1 Bacteriovoracaceae bacterium | reverse complement strand
AAGCTTTTGGGGTTTTGAAAATTCCCATTCCGGAGTGTCACTACCCTCTAGAAATTGCATCTTTTAGGCAGGATCTCGGTTATGAAGATTTCAGACATCCAAAAGGAGTGATTCTTTCTAGTCCTTTAGAAGACGCCCGCAGGCGTGATTTTACAATCAATGGTTTGTTTTACGATCCGAAGACTTCTCGGATTTTGGACGCAGTCGGTGGGATGGAAGATTTGAAATCCAAAATCCTCCGGGCCATTGGAAATCCTTTCGAGCGCTTGAGAGAAGATGCTTTGAGGCTCATTCGAGCCGTGCGTTTTACAACGACGTTGGGATTTTCTCTAGACCCACACACGGTTGAGGCCGTACGCGCTCGAGCTAAACTCATCACCAAAGTGAGTACGGAAAGAATCCGTGATGAACTCACACTCATGTGGACCGGGCCAAATCCAGGAGAGGCCATGCAACTCCTCTCAGATCTCGGATTAACCCAGTACGTTTTTCCAGAGCTTGAAACTCTCAGGGGTGTTGAACAATCCCCCCAATATCATCCCGAGGGGGATGTGTGGAAACACACGATCAAAGTGATGGAATGTTTAACCAGGCAAAACCCGGTACGGGAGCCCACATTGGCTTGGGGGGCATTGCTTCACGATATTGGAAAACCCATCGCTGCAAAAAGAAGTGAAGGCGAAAATTTCAACGGCCACGAAATTGACGGATCTAAAATCGCTGCTAGAATTTGTTCGCGACTGAAAATGTCCCGACATGAGACGGACTTGATTCTCTCTTTTATAGAGGACCATCTGAAGTTCAAAGACGTCTTCCAAATGCGGGAGTCCACTCTGAAAAGATTTATACGCCAAGAAGGCTTTGAGCAGTTGCTAGCCCTACACAAAGCAGATGCCTCAGCCTCCGATGGAAATCTTGCTTTTCACGAATTTTGCATGAACTCATATCAGGAATATAAAAAAATGCCTCCCACCGATCAGTTCAAGCTAATCTCTGGAAGGGACCTGATCCAATTAGGGCTTCTGCCTGGACCGAGATTTTCTGAAATCCTAAAAACTCTGGAGGACTTGGCTTTGGAGAGGAAGTTAAAAACAAAGGAAGAAGCACTGGAGTACGTAGTGAAACATTTCGTGGGGTAGCTTTTCTATTTTCATCAAAATGGAGTGTTTATGAATAAACTAACAATTACGATTTGCCCCATTTGCGACAGTAAAAAAATGAAAAAAATTATGGGTGATCTAAGTTGTGAAAAAATTAAACACCTCTTTACAGTTCCTAACATTGTCTATTATTTCTGCGAAAATTGTGGTGAAAAACTAACTGATGCTGAAAATGAGATAAAAATAGATCAGTATTTTTTTAAACAGCTCCATAAAGCCAAAAGAGCGGCTTAAGTTAAAAAAGCAGGGGGGCGAATGGAAATAACTAATCCTCTGCACATCCTAAAACTTGCATTCCAACCGATCTTGCTGCTCGCCCCAGAGTTTTATCATGAGTGAGCATCACCAATTGCTTCGCTTCACTCTTTTGCCAGAGCAGAGCCGAAGCAAGGTGAATTGAATCTAGCGAACCCAGAACTATGGGAAATGACTGGCTTGCCTCATCTAAAACTCGGCTCGAAACAGGAATTAATTCTATTTTTTTTAATAAATAAAAAATTTTTTCATTTCTTTGTGCTACTTCTTCATCAGGGATAGAAAAGTTTTTTTTCATCCTATCAATAGCTCTGAGACATTCTAATTTGAGAAGCTCACTACTCACAATTCCTATCGTTTGATCTAATTGTTCTATGGGGTTGGGCTCACCGAAAGCCAGCCGAAGCAAAACGGATGTGTCGATGTACGCGTTGTAGTTTTGAGAAGAGCTCTGCACCATGGAAAATCTCTCATCGTTTTGCTCTGTCTTCAAGCAGAATAGCAAGGCTATTTGTTTTTATACCCTTTAGAGGCTTACCCACAAACTCTCTTAGTCCATGAAAAAACTCTGTGGGCTTAATGGTTTCAAGCTTAAAGGGTTTCTCCTCTTGGTAAGGAACTAACTTTGCTACAGGAGTCTTTCGATCAAAAACAATAACCTCATCTCCAGTTTTCACAAGACGCAGGTATTGCCCTAACTGACTCTTGAACTTTGCAACATTCGCAACTGTAGGAGTAGATTTCTTTACCTTCATGACTCCATCATGACCTTCTCATGTCCATATGTCAATAACCATTTTATCTAAACCTTTCAAACCTCTTCTGATCAAATTCCACTACCAAAGTCTTATTTTTGACATAACTCACTTCTGAAGAGTTCTTAATCCGTTTAACATATTTCTTAAACGTGTAGTCCACCTCTGTCTTTCCCCAGTTTTCTCCCCCGCTGTAATAAACTGCGAGGAGAGCCGCATCGAGCAGGGTCTCTAAAGAAGCTGTTTTACTGGGCGGAAGACTCACGACCACATGAGCGCCGGGCCTACCCTTGACATGAAACCAGAGATCGTTTCCCTTGGCGATCTTGAAGGTGAGCTCTTGATTTTCTTCTTTTTTCCTCCCCACCAAAATAGGAAATCCTTCTTTGGAAGCAAAGATTTTACCTTTCCATTCGCCGGCTTTTTTTTCTATTTTATGTTTTGCGTGAAGTCCGATTTTACTTTCTATCTCACTTAACTTAGATCCGTCCAAATGGGGGTATGAGAGCAAATCCAGCTGAACTTTTAGTGTTTTAATTCTCTCTAATATCTCAGGAATTTGTCCTTTTGCTTCTGATTGTTTCCGTTTGTTTTTTTTTTCAGAGTGATAAAATTTTTCAATTTGAGCTTTGTCCGTAATGCCCTCTGAAAACAGCTCATGTATGTTTTTTATTTTCCGAGGCAATGTTTCTATAAGAGATTTCTCAGATTGATTCAACCTGGCTTGTTCTGTTTTGATTCTTTTTTTAATTTCATTTTCTAATGATTTAGAACGGATTGAAAATGTTTCACTTTTCAAATAATTCTCAACCTGATTGTAAAAATAAAATGGATCTTCCTCAGAAACCCACTCTTTTCTCACTTCTAAGTTTTGGGGGGCTTGAAATCCTTCTGGCATTTCGAACTCAGTTAGTTTCGTAGGCTTAGAGCTTGCTAAGATCGTGCCGTCTTGAACAATGAAAGCCTCAGGATTGGCAGGTATAAGACGCAAAATCAATCTGAGCTTAGAAAAACCAATCCAAATCATTCTTTCTTGAGAAATGGCTTTGAGCTCTTGTATTTTCAATCCTTGCAAATGTTTTTTTAATGCAAGTCCGAACCCAGACTGAGAGGCCTGCTTAGAAGATTTTAGTTTTTTTCCTAAAGAGAGTCCGAAATAAGGCATCTGAGCTTTCAATCCCAAAATGAGCTGAAACTCTTGATCTCGAGAAGAGAGATCTAACCCCCACTCGTTCTTCAGAAATCCACCAGGAGCCCAGATTCGCTCGGGAATAAAAACCCGATCTACAAACAAACCCAAACAGCGTTTTTCATAAGACTTCGCTAGTGTTTCAATTTCGCGCCAATTCAGACCTTTGTAGTTTTGATGGATCATTTTGTTTTTTTTATACCAAAGGATTTATAACTTTTAAGAATTTGAACTGTAAAAAATCATGATCAGCCGTCATAATTTCACGCACATCATTTTCACGCATTAATATGGCA
>JAHFAB010000290.1 GCA_023250795.1 Bacteriovoracaceae bacterium | reverse complement strand
AGCTTGGTTTTTTACTGAATTTTCACCTATAATTTTATCTATTTTTTTCAGGGCCAACTTATAATCAGAAAGATTCTTATATCGAACATCAATCTTGGTGGAAGCTTGATCGCAGATAATATTAGTCTTCGTTCCTCCCTGTAGAACATCGACACTCACAGAAAACTGGTTCAAATAATTTGTTAACTTTGAAAGTTTTATAATTTTATGGCTGAGCTCAACACAAGCATTCACACCTTTCTCAGGCTCCATACCTGCGTGAGCTGCCTTGCCATGCACTGTAAGTTCAATCCAATGCAGGCCAGAATGAGATTTGACAAATGCTCCGCCGGGTCTTCCCGGTTCGAAAACAAGTCCGTAGGAAATGCCTTTTGCAAGCTGGTCGGTTTTCTCATGAGAATAGGGAGACCCGATTTCTTCATCATCGTTTATGACAACACGAATTTTTTTGAGAAGGGATTTGTCTTTTATATCTGAAAGTACGTTCAACATCAGCACAACTCCTCCCTTCATATCAATGACACCAGGGCCAGTAATAGAGTCTTTATCTATTTTCATTTTTTGAAACGAAGAATGGAGAGAGAATACTGTATCAATATGCCCTATTAAAAACAACTGGGGTTTTGATTCTGGAAAATCAAATGCTAGAAGCTTGTGGCCAGACCCAACATCAATGGATTGTGATGTAAATCCAAGTTTTTCAAATTCAGGAACAAGAATTTCTCGAACTCGGCTTAAGCCTTCTGTATTTTCACTGCCAGAATTAATTTCTACACATTTCTGAAGCAGATCCAAAGAATGAGACGGAATTGCTTCTGAAGCATGGGAAAAAGTATAGAAAAAAAATAATAGAGAAAAATATTTATAAATCATAAATTCCCAATCTACCTCATTGTCCTAAAAAAAGCTCAGTATTGTAATCTAACCTGGATGTCGGTTGGAGATCTTTCAAAGAAGTCATCACATAACCTCGATTTCCCCAGCTATCATGAAGCGGTGAAAAAAACACCATTTTTTAAGGCTCTTCTGACACCCAAGTCTCGAAGTGCATAATACTATGTTTAATCTAAACCGAGGTTCTATGCGTAGAGTTCATGTAGTGTGGAGTAAAACCCAGCGGTGTTGCCTGGACCCCACTCAAGTCACTAGAGAGCTAAAAAACCCAGCGATTCAAGTACTGGGTTTTTTATATTTTATCTAAAATAACAGCTTTTTTTGCGATTTTTTTCTTGATTTTATGATTTTATTTTATTAGTTACTTCCCATATATTTAGATTCAAACAATAACAATCAGAAGGGGCTTAAAATGGAAAACATCTCTCTCAAACACTACACAAACGCAGAGCTTTTGGCAGGACTCCAGATCTTGGTTTCACAAGAAAGAACGTTGAGTCTGAAAGTTATTTCTTTTTTGAGAGAGATCAGGTTCAGAAGTCTCCATTTAGAGATGGGATATCCTTCTTTGTTTACTTTTTGCGTTGAGGAGCTGAAATACTCAGAGGCCGCAGCCTATTACCTCCTGAACACGCTAGACATTGTACATGAACTTCCTGAAGTCAAACAGGCGATAGAATCGGGTGAGCTCAGCATGACCACTTTGAGTATGGTTCAAAGTGCGTGTAAGGCTAAAAAGAGAAAAACAAAGATCAAAGTCAGTGCGGAAGATAAAAAGAGTCTTCTTGATAAAGTAAAAGGAAAGTCTAAGAAAGAGACCGAGACAATCCTCCACCAGCATTTCCCTGAATTACAGACTGCAGCAAAACCTGAGACTGAGAAAAGATTATCCGATGATTTGATCGGTATTTTTTTCAACGCTGATCCAGAGTTGATGAAAAAATTTAAGGAGATAAAAGACCTGACGGCGCATCAAAACCCAAGTCCGAGCTACCAGGAGTTATTTCACATGATGTCTGATTTTATGTTGGATCGAATTGATCCCGTAAGAAAAGCCCAGAGAATCGATCGGAGGCAGGAGAGGCGGGCAGGCCAGGAGAAAATGAACGAGAAAGAACAAAAAGGGTCTTTACAAAAAGCCCCGGAAAAAACTCCAGGCCACGAAGACAGTTTACTTCAGCCGGCTGAAGTTCAAAGCAAAGTTCACCCTCCCCTTGAAACCCAGAGCCGCCACTGCTCAGCTCAGACTGAGCGCACCATATGGGTCAGAGCGCAAAGCCGATGTGAACATGTGGACGAGAAGACCGGGCACAGATGTGACGAAACCAGGAGACTTCAGCTAGACCACGTAATCCCTTATGCCATTAGCAGTGATAGTTCAGAGAAGAATATCGAGCTCGTTTGCACTCAGCATAACCTCTACAGAGCGGCGCAGTGGTTTGGAAGTGAGTTTATGAAAGAAAAGATGGGAAGCACCTAATTTGTTCTCTTTTTATTTCTATGAATTACAGACGATCCACGATCGCCATCGAAGGGTTGACCTGATCACAAGAACCATAGACCTCAGGCAGATCCTCATAGGTCCAAAGCAAGGGCTCAAGCCTTGCAAAAGTGTTCAAACGAGTTTGCAAGGCGGTCACTGTTCTAAAATGCGCACTCCAAATCTCAAATCCTAAAAACCAATTGGCGAATACGCCCTGCATTTCACAGCCCGATTTTATATGGAGCCGCTCTTGTACTTTTTTTACAAACCTACAGTTTAACCCGATAAAAATATGGTGTTTTGGGTCAAACGGAAAGTGAGACAAAAGCTCCACTGCACGCTCTTGGTTTGCCTGAGTGGTTAGGATTTCCTTTAGATCAAAAATAATGAGCTCAAAGTGAGGGGCAAAGTTCTCAAAAAACGTTTCTAATCTAAATGGCGGCTTATCAGAGGGATGATAATCTTTGAGAAAGCTCCCGACTGGCATATGCACCGGCCCATGATCCAACACCACCCCGTCTTCGAAAAAAGTGAGATCAATTTCTAATTTCTTTAATCCGTGATTAATTGCGGAAGAAATCCCAACCTGAGAGTTTTGAGGGAAAACATTTTCCTGATAATTCCCGCGATGTGCAATGATCACAGGATTGCAAGGAGCGTTCGCCAGGGTTCTGCTTTTGGCTATCTTTGTCTGAAATCCTATAATAGGACGACTGATTTTTTGCTCAAAAAGCGTAACCGCATAAAGCATGTAGTTTCCGTAATAATGGTAGACCACGCCAAAGCCCAATATAAAAACCACAGAAAATAGTAGTTTTTTAAATTTCATTTTCCACCACCTGACTCTTCAAAATGATGAACCGCATGCGCCATAATATCGAAAAACCATTGCTTCTGCTCTTGGCATTCGTTTCCAATGCAGGGATGAGAGAGAGAACTCACCCATCTTCCTTGTTTATAAATTTTTCTCTCTTTCATATGAAAGAGCCATGCGTCTTCATCCCCCACCAGCATATAAAGAGGCTCTCCAATATCGTAAAATAAAAATGAAGGGCGCTTTTCAAACGCCAACTCACGCGAAGTCGGATGTTGTGACGAAGAATGAAGTGAATAACCTAAAATGGAACGCCCCAGATCTACATGACTGGTTGAAAAACTAAAATTTTCACCTCCCGGAGATCCAACACCGGAATCAGGAAAATAAACCCAAAGTGGAACATGAAAGGGTTCTTCCGGTAACGTGCCAGGTGTATACTGCTCATTGAAACGTCTTCCATGATCTCCTGTGATC
>JAHFAB010000289.1 GCA_023250795.1 Bacteriovoracaceae bacterium | reverse complement strand
AAAATTATCCATCAAAGACCAGTGACAGTAATTTTCAATTTTCACGCCTTCCTGAAGGGCTTGGTGAAGCGCTAAGAGGTGATCTTGCAAAAATTTCTGACGAAACTCATCTTTAGAGTCTGCTGTTCCGTTCTCAGTAATGAGAATTGGTTTCGCAGGGAATTTTTCCGCTGTCGTTTTTAGAATTCTATAAAACCCTTGAGGATAAATTTCCCAACCCATGTCATTTTTCTGGGAATTTTTATCTACAAGAAGCTCAAACCACTGTTTTGAATTAAAACTAAATTTAACCCGATCGCGCGAGTAGTAATTAATACCCAAAAAATCTTGCGTGCCACGAAGATCCTCTATCTTTTCCTGAACCGAAACAATGAGGGGGATGCTCAATTTTAATTCCCCCGTCTCCACCGCTTCGATAAAAGCCCAGTTAAAAACCTGATCGAGCCACCCTGCTGCAAGGCGATCTAATGGATTCCAGGATTTTGCTGGATCGAAGATTCTCAGGTGATGGGCAATGCCCACTCGGATTTTTACGTTTTTGTGATCCGCCAATCGGTGCAGTTCATGATATGCGAGCGCATGAGCTCTCAACAGACCTTTCAGAGGGGGGATGAGTTCAGAAATTTCTCTTTTCTCGCCTGGAGGAGTAAGCCCAGCGATGTAGCCCCCTGTAAGATGCACCATGGGTTCGTTGAATGTAATCCAGGTTTGAGTTTCAGTCGCCAGTGGAGGCTTAAAAGCTAGTCTCAAATTTTCATACACAAATCGAGTGTAATTTTCGAAGGCTTTTGGCGCACCATCCCACTCCCAACCTCCCTTTTCTCTCACCCAACGCGGTAGAGTAAAATGATGTAGGGTGACGAGCGGCTCAATCGAAGCTTGGGATAAGAGCTGTAGTTCTTTGCGGTAATGTGCGATGGCATCACTGTTCCACATTCCTTGTGAGGGTTCGATCTTTGCCCATTCGATCGAAAATCGATATTGCTGGACGTTTAGATTTTTGAGGAGTTCGATGTCTTGTTCAAGACGGTTCCAATGATCACAGGCAGCGCCTGATTTTTCTCCATTTTTAATTTTGCCCGGGATTTGTTCCCAATCCCACCAATCGCTTTGGTCGTTATGGCCTTCGATTTGGTGGGCAGAAGTGGCGACGCACCATTTGAAATTTTCGGGGAAGGTGATTTGCTGAGAGGCCATGGCAGAAGTTGCTATCACAGATGCGATGGATAGTTTTGTAAAAAAGAAGTTTTTGATTTGAGCCCCCATGGAGGATCATTTTAAGATCTCATTATTAAGAATGTCAAAGTATTTTTCCCAAGGAAGCGCCTGCGCAAAATCAAGTGTAAAGGGTTCTGGACATTGTGAAACTACATAGGATGGAGATTCTCCGTTGAGCTCTCTGAAAGCTCGGAGTCCAGATAAATCGGAACCGCTCACGGTTTTTTTTGATTTAATTTCTATGCAAGCTAGAATCTTTCTGCCTCGTTCAATAATGAGATCTACCTCTGCGCCATGGTTGCTTTGCCAAAAGTACAGTTTTGCCTCGGACTTCCAATAGGAAAGAAGTCTTTGAGTTTCTAATACAATATAATGTTCAAAAAGTTTTCCATAAACTACGGGATCGATAGACCCTTGGAGTCTTCCACAGAGAGAGTTGAGAACTCCTAAGTCAAAGAAATAATATTTTGGATGTTTCATTGCTCTTTTTCTAGGCGTTCTGACAAAGGGCTCAAGTCGAAATGCAATGAGTGTGTCTTCGAGAATATCGTAATAGGTTTGGAGTGTTTTTACAGGAAGCATGACTTCTCTTGCAATAGAAGACACGTTTAAGAGATCTCCCGATTGCCATGCTGCAATTTCTAAAAATCGGGAAAATCCAGCCAAATTTCTCACTAAGGCTTCGACCTGAATTTCTTCTTTCAAATAAGTGTAAGTATAAGCTTGAAGGATTTCTATTTTTTCCTCTTCTTTTGTTGCCATGACGACAGGGGGGAGTGACCCGTATTTTATAATTTCCTCTAAACGGAAATTATTTTCTAATTCAAAGAGAGTGAGCGGAAACAGATAGTGAACCAGTGCACGCCCAGCTAAAAGATTTGCTCCCCCTCTTTTTAGTTTTCTGGCACTAGATCCAGTCAAAATAAATTGACAGGAAGTAGATTTCATCAGAATCTGAACTTCGTTCAATAGCTCAGGTATTCTTTGGACTTCATCGATAAATATGATTTTAGTTTTTTCTTTTGAAATTTTTTCTTCAGCTTCAGTGCGAAAAAGTGATGGATTATTGAGATAACGAAAATAAATATCACTTTTTAATAAATTAATAGACCAAACCCCGTTTATAGGCTCAAGTAGAACGTCAATGAGGGTGCTTTTCCCAGTTTGACGTGCTCCAAACAAGAAAAAAGACTTAGTTTTCAATGGGTTAAAAATTCTGTGGAACATACTTCAAAAGTGTACGGTAATTTTGTAGCGTTGTCATTAATGAAAATACGCCCTAAGGATCATTCAAAATACGGCTTCATTTCCCCTCTAAGAGATCGAAAGCCGAGTTGGATCCTCACCTCATGCCCGTCGGAGAGAGGAGGGATTTTATCCTCAGAAAACCAACCGACTTGGAGAGTCTCTTCTGAGGTTTTTGGATGGCCACCCAGAAGCTTTGCTTTGAACAAGAGATGGCAGAATTCATTTTCTTTCCATGGGTAGTGAACATATTTATATCTCTGAGAGCTAAAAACTCCGAGTAGGTCTGTGATCTCGATGGAGTATCCGGATTCTTCTAGGCACTCTCTTGCGCTGCATTCTTTGGGAGTTTCTCCCAAATCTTGGCAGCCTCCCGGCAAAGCCCAGTAGCCATTGTCAGCTCTTTTGATGAGTAATACTTCATTTTTTTCGTTTGTGACAAATACGTCGCACGCTGCGAGTGGAGTGATTGGTTTTGGCATAGGGGATGGGTGTCCTTCTTCAGAATAAATTCTCTGGGTTTGTACTGAGTACGTCTAGAAATTCTTTCAGAGTCCAAACTTCTATCCCATCTTCTGTTTTAAGGGATGTATCACCTAGATAAAGCAAGATTCTTTTTTTCAAATGGGGCTGATTTTTTATTGCACGCAAACCCTTAAAAAACTCAGGCTTCACTCGAAGAGAAGATTTGACTTCTAAAGCGATACATTCATTATTTTTAAATAAAAGAAAATCCACTTCAGTGTCATTGCTTTCAGCGGGTGCCCAATAATAAAAATCGTCGAATAACTGTTTGTAATCTCTATAAGCACAAAGAAGCATGGCTATCCACCCTTCAAACAAGTGCCCTCTTTCTTCTAAAACAGGGGGTAGAAAATTTCCCTTCACAGCTCGAACAATACCAGGATCAATCCAATACAGTTTAGAGTGTTTTTTTTCCTTTACTCTGAGCTTCCCCTCATAAGCAGGAAGTTGGAAAGCAAGAAGAGTGTCTTCTAAAATTTGTAAATAATCTTGGACAGTGCTTCTTGCTACACCAGCATCGCGTGCAAGACCAGAAAGGTTTAAAGTCTGTCCATGAAACAATGCGGCAACAGGAAGAAATCTTGAAAAGCCAGGAAGATTTTTCACTAGTGCCTCGGCTTGTATTTCTTCTTTCCAATAAAGTTGGACATAAGCCTTTAGTTTTTCTTTTTTATTTTTTGATTGCC
>JAHFAB010000288.1 GCA_023250795.1 Bacteriovoracaceae bacterium | reverse complement strand
AACGCTCTATAAAGGTTAAAGCTTGATAAGAATAACGCAAAAAAAATCACACTCAGCCAGACTTGGCGACTTACTCGTTTTGCATAGAGAGGCATAATAGCTAAAGATCCTGTGAGTAAAACGGGATACAACCACCGACTTTGTTGGCTTCCAAACCACCATCCTGCCCAAAGAGCCATTGAAAGAACTACTTCAAAAGTAAGCTGTCTCTGGAGGAGTTGTCGGAAAAATAAATAAAGTAGAGGAAATACAATCAAAAGCCAGGGTAATCCCAAAACATAGTCATATTCATTATTTGGGCCATGGGTGGGAACGGAGAGGAACCATAGACTTTTTACAAATGCAATTAGGCCTTGTCCATAGCCGTAGCCATAACTGTTTTTGTATTTCATAAAACATTGTGCTGAATTTCGAATGATTTCACCTCGTTCTGTAGAACAGACGGGAGAGGGAATGGAACACACTGCAAATGGAAATAGGGGCGTTCCCGCAGCCCACCAAGAACGAATAGAGGAAGGTGCTAAAAAAATGAGAAAACCGAGCCCTAAACCGAAAATAAATGATTTTTTTTTCTTCCAAAAAATTTTTAAATTTAATCCACTCCTATTCCACAAGTGAGCAAGAATACCCAGGGCAATCACACCGAGCATTAATAGAGGATAAAATGATTTTGAAGAACACCAGACAGCAGCGGCTATTCCTGCGCTGAAATAAGACCCACGAAACCAATGTAAAAGAGCCAAAGAAAAAAATACCATTAATGGTAAATCCAACATAGCAGTTCCCATTTGGACTCCTACTCCATGGCTTCCAAAAAACATTAGAAGAGGAAAAATAACCCAAAAAAAATCTAACTTGAAACGATCTACAGCATTTATTCCAAGAGAAAAGAGAACTGGGACTAGGAATAGGGCACAGAAAAATTGTGGCCATTTATTGGGGATATCTGTAAAAAACCAGTAAGGGGCCATGCCCCACTGGGTCCCCATCGGCATGAGGTCACGAGAGGACCAAGGCAATGATTGTAGAGTGCCCCAAAGCAAGTGTTGGCGAGGAAGAGATGCGTGATAAAGAAGAACATCACTATCTTGCATTAAGTGAGGTGGAAAAAAGGACTCTAATGCTGCGATGCCAAACAATACTGACAGGAGAGAAAGTACTATCCAAAAAAAATGGTTATTTTTTTTATTCAATTTGTAAAAATTTATAACTGATTCCCACGGACGTGCCTTCCAAGTAACAAAAACCACAATAATACAAAAGGTAACGAACGCTACTGGAGTAGTTTTTCCCATTGAAGAGGGGCCTCCTCGAATGAGAATTTCAGCCATAAAGATAATTTGTCCTAATAGGAGACCATAAATAGGGAGATTCCAGAATTGGGTTAACATCACATATGCCCTTTATTGAAAACCCAAACTCTCCAAGCAAGCCACACGATTGATGTTGCAAGAACCAAAAAATTAGGTAGAGATTTACAGTTAATTCGCATTTTTTCACACAATAACATCTTTTCACACCAACACAAGGACTCTAACAATATGATACACTTAGTATACTGCGAGTATTATTTGTAATTCGTATTGAGTGTAGAGAAAACTACTTGCAAGTCATGAAAGAACTGTGATCAATTCCTGATAGTTATGAATTTAGATCAAATGCGTGTCTCTGTCATTCAGTCTTCTCGAGAATTTTTTAAAATTTCTCACACTGAAAAGCCTTTCATTCCAGTTACAACCAAGGTGATGGACGAAGAGGCCATGACCTATTTTAAAGAGCAAGAAAGGGATTGTGTATGAGTGCTCGATTTCTAAGACTGCTTTTAGTTGAAATTAGAACTCATATCTGTCGATTGGTTTTTTCAGTACCAGGAAGAACTGGTATTTTCATTAGGTCCATGTTTTTAGGTAAAAAAATATCGGTTGATCCTGGGTGCTACTTACTTGGAGTAAAGAATATTCAGTTTGGGACAAATGTAACCATAGGAATGAATTGTATTTTTTCGGCCGAGGCCGGAAAAATTTTAATTGGAAATAATTCTGCGTTTAATTCTAATGTTTGTTTAGGGGCTGATTTTGGGGAGATTGAGATAGGAAATGATGTTTTAGTTGCAATGAATGTAGTGATAAGAGCTGCTGATCATAAATTTGATCAAACTCCAAAAGTACTCATTCGTGAACAAGGGCACAAGGGAGGTAAGATCCAGATAGGAAACGATGTTTGGATTGGAGCAAACACTTGTGTAGTTGTCGGCGCTACAATTGGAGACCATTGTGTGATAGGTGCTGGATCAGTCGTAGTGGGCGACATTCCTCCTAATAGTCTTGCAGTCGGCAGCCCAGCTCGGGTGATTCGAAGTATTGGATTGTCTTCATGAGGGTGCTTATAGCCCATGTTCCTTATGAGTACCGTGGGGGAGAGGATGTTCATGTAGATGTATTATTTGAGGTGTATAAAAAACTTGGATATGAAGTTGATTTTATACCAAAAAAAAGAGTATTTCACAAAAAAAAATTAAGAGAATCTGTGAGGTCTTTACTAGCGCTCAACTCCTTTTCTGATTTTGATCATATTTTGAAAACCAATCGACCTGATTTTATTCACATGCATAATGCATTCCCTCTATTGGGACCTCGTTTTTTTCAATGGGTTTTAGAAAAAAAGATACCATTGCTCATGACTATTCATAATCATCGGTTTTATTGCACTAATGGTTTAGCTCTAAGGGCTGGTAAGATTTGTAAAATTTGTTTAAATGCGAAAACTGGGTGGCGCCCCCTGCTTTACAATTGTAATTCAGATTTTGTGAAAACGCTTTATCACGCTATGGCAATTACAGAGATGCGGGCTCTTGATCTTTATTCCAAATCAGTACGGAAGTTTATTGCTACATCCCCTTATGTTCAAAATGAATTGATTCGCAGTGGCATTCCTTCTAAGCAAGTGGTGCATATTTTGAACCCAATACAACCTAATATCACAGAGACTGTTATAGAAAACGGCTTTGATGTTTTCTATGCAGGACGTTTATCTGAGGAAAAGGGAATTATCTATTTGTTAAAAGCAGCAAAATTTCTTCCAGAATTGAGTATTGGAATTGTAGGGGATGGTCCCTTAAAACAACTGGTCGAAAGGAGTGCAGAAACACTGAAAAATATCAAATATATGGGTGTGGTTGATTCGAAAACTGCTTTGAAATTTATGTCCTCTTCTCGTTTGGGAGTGCTCCCATCAATTTGTAATGAAATTTTACCTACCTCTGTGATGGAAGCATTTTATTTTGGGAAACCATGTGTGATTGCTCGGCAAGAATCTACAGAGTGGCTGGGTTCACCTCCCTTTAACGGTATATTAGTTAAGTCAGGAGATGCAGAGGATTTAGCACAAGGTATTCGTAAAGGAATTTCTAAACAAGTAAGCAAAGACAGCATAAATACTATCAGGGAAAAACTGAGTATAGAAAATTTTAGCAACGAATTATCACAGGTAATAAAAAATATTTAGTGTGTTAATCTTTAATCAGGAAACCAGAACGTATCTGTTTGAGGTATTTTTGAAAGATCTCTAAAAAAAATAATTCCTTGGCTAAGGAGTGCAATAAAAAGAAAAAAATAGGAGGCATTTTTAAGATTTTTCTCTATTGGTCGTTCAAAAAACTTGAGAACTAAAATAAT
>JAHFAB010000287.1 GCA_023250795.1 Bacteriovoracaceae bacterium | reverse complement strand
ATCTTATAATGAGCTCGAGTCCATGGTTCAAAATGCGGAAAAAGTTTTACAGCTTTTGGGTCTTCCTTATCGTGTGGTTACTTTGTGCAGTGGAGACATGGGTTTTACCGCTGCAAAGACATATGATTTAGAAGTTTGGTTGCCTGGACAAAATACTTATCGTGAGATTTCTTCATGTTCTAATTGTGAGGATTTTCAAGCAAGACGTGCCCAAATCAGGTATCGTCCTACCGCACAAGCGAAGCCTGTGTTTGCTCACACTTTAAACGGTTCTGGGCTTGCGGTCGGGCGGACGTTTATTGCGATCTTGGAAAATTATCAGGACGCTGAGGGGAATATTCAGATCCCGTTGGTGTTGAATCGTTATCTGGACGGAGCTCCTGGTTTTACTCGCGAGGGAGATTCGCTTTGGATTAAAAATCGGAGAGGTGGCTGAGTGGTCGAAAGCGCCGGTTTTGAAAACCGGTGAGGGGGTAACCCCTCCGTGAGTTCGAATCTCACCCTCTCCGCATTTTACTTAATCAGTAATATTTTTATATTTCTATTTTATTAGAACCCCCGAAATACGCAGAACTCATCCATGAGTCTTGGTCTCGACATCCTGTCGAGCCCTCTTAGCGTATTTCGGGGGTTCTAATAAAATAGAAATATAAAAATATTACTGATTAAGTAAAATGCGAAGCGGGTTTTCGCAGGAGAGCGAAAACCAAATCTCACCCGAAGGAAGCGACAAAAATTGGTCTGGTAAAAATAGGCAGTACACCTCCCTATCTTTTGTGTATTTTAGTCCATCTGGACCCCCCCCTATCTGCAGCTACCAGTTTTAAATTTTTCCAATACGTAATTGACTGGAATCGGCGGACTCTATAGAAGTAAGGAATGTCCCTCGCCAAATCTAATCGAGAGGAAGTCATGGAAATTAACTTTTCTACCTTGCGGATGGTTGTTAGCAACGTCGAGGCTGCAAAGGACTGGTTTCATTCTTTTACGGGTTTAGCTCCTATTGAAGATTCCCCAAATTTTGTGGCGTTTCAGCTTGGCACTTCAACTTTAGAAATCCTTTTAGCTGACGAGAAGAACCCGGCGTCATTTGGCGGATCAATCGGCTACTGGATGGTAAAAGATTTGGATAAAGCTATTGCAAAGGCTGAGTCGCTTGGTGCTGAGGTCTATCGTGGTCCTCTATATGTCTCTGAGATCAACAAAACCATTTGCCAGATTTCAACACCCTTTGGAGCTAACATTGGGCTGGAAGCCAAAAATGATCCGTTTAAATAGTCTCCACAATTCAGAGTGGAGAGCGGACTTATGAGGATCAGGTACGCTAAATAATCTGATCTCGAAAGAATTACAGAAAGCAATAATTACTGGTTTTGCTTTTGTAGAACGACAAATCTCACATCCTCTCCGCACGAATCCGCCAAAAATTGAATATGAGTTTCTCTTTTTTAAGTAATCAAAAACAAAACCAAAGGGTTTCAGCAGTAAATCCATCTTATTTCGTATAAACATCACAGAACCGATACGGGTTGGCCCACTCTCATGTGGAGAGGGAAAAGCCAGCCCGTATTTTTTTACCTAATTTGGCCGAAAACCCTCGTTTACTCGCTCTGCTGGGCGGATTATGTGCACTTAACTATTCAAAGCAATGTCAGTTTTTTCTGCAAATATCGCTCAGGTTTCTGGTAAACCAGGATGGCTAAAAAGAAGGGGATTAGAACAGGGGGTATGCGTCAAGACAAGAAGGGTAAAGCAAGTTAGGGAGTTTTAGTCATAGTCACAACTTAATGAAATCAGTGCTTAATCCTGGTGCGTGCCGTATTCGGGTTGCTCTACCATTTAAGGTCTCCCCATTCATGTCGACTTTAAAAAAGTGTTTGAAAAAAGTTCTATTTGGAGCGAGAATCATCAAATACTTTTAAAGTCTGCAGGAGGCTTCGAGTGAAAAAATTTCTCGCTGTTTACATCAGCAAAGAATCCACCATGAATGATTGGGAAAATCTCAGTGAAACCGAACGCAATACCCGCGAAGAAAAGGGCATCGCAGCTTGGCATCAATGGGTCGAAAAAAACAAGAAATTAATCCTCGACGTCGGTGCGCCACTTGGACCGACACTGAAAATGAATGCTAAGGGCGTCTCGAAGACAAAAAACGAGCTCACTGCTTACACCGTTGTTCAGGCGGAATCACACGAGGCTGCAGCAAAGCTTTTTCTCAATCACCCGCACTTCATGATTTTTCCAGGTGACTCGATCGAGATCGTCGAGTGCTTGAAGATCCCGGGTATGGAGTGATCGGAAAGATAATCTCTATAGATCTCTGAATGGATAAAATCCTGCAGTTGCGCTAATCCATTTGCAAAGTGAGGTTTTGCCCGAAAATACAAGCTTTGATTCCATGCTGGATTAACCCCCGGGTGGTAGAAATGATCGATCTTTTAAGCTGCCTGTGCCACATCAGTAATGTACTGTTGTAAGCTTTCGGCTATTGCCTTTAATTTTTCAAAACTCTTTGCTTCACTCGAAAGTACCGCTAGTCCGAAGAGCACCGACTCTTCAATGGCTTTGGCATGAGAGGTATTCCAAACCTCGCTAAAAATTTGAAGCTTTCGGTACATGAGATACCGAATCGGTACGCTAACTTTCGAGCGTGTCCCTTCGTTCAGAAATTTCCTAGAAACATGGGTTTCCCAGTAATTCTTGAGTTCCTGAAAGTCCTCTCGGTTAACAACATGATTGAGGTAAAACGTCGTGAGCACGCGAAAGAAGGGAACACGCTTCATCCCATATTGGATGGCCATTCCTTCGGCAAACTGATGGGCGGCTTCAGTAAAAATAGGTTGGGGCTCAACGATGTTTTTGCTGAGCTTACGTCCCCACGCGTCCATTTCTTTGCGGATCGCTCTGGTAAGGGCATATCGACCACACTTTTTACAGACTAAGGTCTTCGTTGTAAATGACTCGTTACCAACTGGGATGGAAACCTTCTTCTCAACCACTTCGGTTTCACTTTCACAGCTAGGGCATGTTCTAGTTTCCATTTTCTTTGTCATAAATCGTCCTCATTTTCCTTGAGTGATTGAATAGTAAATTCAATCACCATTTTCCCAGCTTCATCTTGTGCGAAGTATCCTTTGAGATAAATTGGTACAGCTTTACCCATCTCTCGGTACCCATATCTCAGCTCAAGCACATATCCAAGACCGTGGCCTCCCGAACGCCTGGGAGCTTTTCTTGTCACTGGAGTATTGTCCGGCAGTGTCAGTACAGGTTTTAAATACTCTTCAGGAAAGTTGGGAGGGTTGCGCGTCCATATCGTGTATCGATCCTCCCGAATTGCAAGCTGGATTTTCTTTAAGAAGTTGGGCTGTGCGTGGAATGCCTTAGAAAACTCTTCGTCGTTTAACACCCCAGGCATTCCTTTCAGTATCGCCACGCAGCCACCCTCTTCATTAAGTTATACTGTAATCACAGTTTAAATGCAAATAAAAAATTACTGTGATTACAGTGTGCGATATCTAATCACCAGGGTATATGCTTGGACGGGTTACAGCTTAACCTAAAATATTGATACAAAGACCCTGGATTCTATGAAAATTCTCAAAAGCTTGATAAGGAGTTTCTACCTACCCAAAACGACTAAAAATGATTTAATAAAAACAGGTTGACCATACT
>JAHFAB010000286.1 GCA_023250795.1 Bacteriovoracaceae bacterium | reverse complement strand
GATAAAAGTTATTATGTTGGTGCTTTAGAAAAACGAGGAAAACAATACGAAAGAAACGTTGAACCTGAAAAAGCGATACGAGTCTATGAGGCCTTACAAAAAACAGCTCCCGATGAAGAGGCTAACTTTCGAGTTTTAGTCAAACTCGTTGATTTGAATTTGAGAAAAGGAAAGTATAAGGAAGCCGTTGGCAGAATTCGAAATGGAAAACTTCTGATAAAAGGGGAAGCCGAAACGCTGACGGCCGCACAAAACCTAAAAGCAATGGTCAGACGTACAGCGACTGAGCATCATGATCTGTTTCGAAAGAAAGAAAATCGAGCAGCTCTCGGGGTTGCAGAAGAATTTTATCAGTTGTATTTGGATATTTTTCTAGAAAAAGATGATCCAAGAAAAGAGACCCCTGAAATCGAAATGTATTTGGCAGAAGTAGAGCGAGAGTTGGGTAAGTCCCAACAGGCCACTGATTTGTACAAAAAAGTGCTCGATTCTGGCGATAAGCGGTATGCAAAAGAAGCAGCAGTATTAAAAATTTCTAGCCTGAGTGATGCAATAAAAAAAGCTCCTAAAAACAAAGGTACGGAGCCATCTTCTCTTGAGAAGGAATTTATCGCCATGGGGGATGAGCTGAAAGGATCTCTCGGAGATCTTTCTGAGGGTAGGGAGACTGCACTGAAGTCAGCACAAATTTTGGCAGGTTATCCAGATACTCAGAAAAACTCTATCAAGAGGATTCATGCAATCATTGAAACCTGGCCAAAATCATCTCAAGCTGTAGTTGCTGCAAGATTATGGATCCAAATTCTTTCTGATCAGATCGTAAAACTTTCTCCTTCTGACCTTGAAAAATCAGAAGAAGCAAAAGAGTTGAAAATTGCGATAGATGAAATTCGTATTCACTCAGAACTCTTGTCTACAGATCAAAAGAGCGGAGGAGGAAAACTCAGAACACAGATGGCAGAAATAGAAACTCGGTTTAGAGTTGGAAAAATCGCTTATCTAGAAAAAGAAAAAGATTATGGTTCAGCTGGAAAAAATTATGAAACTTTTGCAACCGAAGCCACTAAATCTGATGTTGCAGAAAAAGCTTATAAAAATGCACTTTCTTCTTACATAAAAATAGCGGATTTGGAATCCATTCTTCGGGTGGGTTCAAATTGGATTCGACGATTTCCAAAAAGTACTTTGGCTCAAAGTTCTATTAAGAGTGGAGCCACTTCTTTGTTTATTCAGGGAAAGTTTAGTGAATCTGCTGGCCTATTTGAAAAAATTGGATTGACTGGCGCAGATCAAGATTCTTTGGAGACGGCTGCTAAGATTTATCATGGAGTTAGAGGAGTTGCAGAAGTTGCGGGTGTGCAGGAAACCCACAAAGCGCAAGAGTGCCGTATGGAGTTTTTGAGGCTTTATAAAAGTTCTCCTCATTATTCTGCCGTCCTTTTCAGTTTGGCTCGCTCGCAGGCTGAAGAAAAGCAAGAGAGTGAAGCCTCTAAAAATTATCGTCATTGTTTGAACTTAGATTCTGATCGTTCTGCAGAGTGTGGAGTGCGTTTGGCTGAACTTTATGAGAAGTCATCTCAGTTTGCTCAGGCCAAGGCTTTGTATAAAAAAATAGCTACTCATAAAAATACTACTCTCAAAAATTCTAACGGAAATTCTGCAAATTTTATTGCTTATTCTCGCTATCATCTTGCAGAGCTTTTAGAGAAAGAAGCTAGATTTTCTGCATTGCAATTACCAGAAAAACAGCTGCAAAAGGCTATGAAGCAAAGACTTTCATTTTTAGAGCCTTTGAGCAAAGCCTATCGAGAAGTGGTAGCCACGGGCGGACCATGGGGAGTTGCAGCGCTGAACCGTTTAGCGCTTTGGGCTTTTGCTTTTGCTGACGAAGTGGATAAAATTAGCCCGCCATCTAATACAAATGCAGAGGCATTGGTTAAATTTAAAAAAAGTTTAGAGTCTATTAGCCAGCCCCTTCGAAAAAAAGCTTATCAAACCTGGTCTGATGCTTATCAAAATGCACTTCAGCATGAAATTTTAAGCCCTGTGATTGCTGAAATCACTGATCACCTCTTGGATTTGGGACAAGGCCAGTTGACGCATGCACAGGGTTTTCGAGGTAGGTTTAAACTCGCAGGAATTCCAGCAGATGGAGGCAAAGAAGGGCATGAGTCTTCGATGAGTTCAGTGCGAGAAAAACTGCTCAAAAACCCGGAAGATGCTGCAAGCTGGGTTGACTATGGAAACCTCCTATGGGGAGAACAAAAGCTCTTGTTGGCAAAAACTTCTTACGAGTATGCTCTTGGGTTGAAGAAAAACTCTCTATTGGCGTTCAATAATATGGGTGTAGTGATAGCCAGTGGCGCAGCAGAGGAAGACTGGTTTTCGGTCGCTGAAGCAGATTGGTATTTCCGTCAAGCACTCAAGCAAGACGGGTTTTTCACTGCAGCGGAAATGAATCAAGCAGCGATTTTTAATTATTACCGTCTTTTTTCTAAAGCTAAGCCTTTATGGGAGCAATCTATCGCAAAAGTTTCTTCCTCTGATGGATTTTTAGGACTTGCGATTTCTCTTCAGGGTGGGGGAGTGCTAGGTGCTTCGGAGGCAGCATTCAAAAAAGCCGAGGATTTAGGTGAAAAGTCTGAAAACTTTTCTCAAGCCTATCATTTGGCCGCTAGAAAATTAACGCAAAAAAAATCAGATGAGTGTTTGAGTACCTTGAAACAAATAGATGAGAAGTCATTAGCTGGTTTTGAGAAAACTTCGGTAGAAAACCTAACAAGGATTTGTCAGACATGGAAAAAATAATTTATGTGATTTTTATTGGAGTGGTCTTGTTGAGCGTGCCTTTGGCAAAAGCTGAAGATTCTGAAGACGGTACACCGCGAAAGCCTAGGGTAATCTATCCAAAAAATTCCACTCTAGATTTCGAAGGGATCAATCTAGAAGGAGAAGTTAAAAATCCGGGTGAGTTTTATTTTCAAAGACGTCCAGAAGAAAAATTTGATTCTCTAGTAAAAAGACGGAAAAATTTCCACCGCGAAATGCTTAGAGATGTTGTCTTGAGTAAGTGAGCTAGAGTAAGTGAGAAGGATAAAATTATGAGTCAAAATGAACAAAAAAAGTTTCAACCTCCATTCCCTCCTTACCAGAATAAGAAAGTTGTAGTTTTGACTTTAAAGAGTAAGGGGGCGTCGGATTCTAAATCTTTGAATAAGGTTTTTAGGCTTCATAAAGATAGAATAGTTTTAGGTTCTGTTATTTCTGCAGATGTGCGTCTTTTAGGTGATGGGATTTCTCCCATTCATGCGATTTTAGAATTGGTCAAAGAAGATACCCATGGAACTGCGACACTTTTTGATTTGGCCAGTGAGACAGGGGTTTTTGTCAATGGGATGAAAACCATCACTGAGACACTAAAACCAGGAGACGAAATTACTCTTGGGCATCACACTTTGGTTTATGGAATAGAAAAGGTGGACCAAGTCTCTTCCAGAGAACGAGTCAAAGAAGTAGATGGAAGAAAGCTTTTTTTGAACTCTCAAGAAGATTACACTCCTTTATTATTAGAGGACGAGCATGAGATAGAAGAAATTTTTGATTATTCTGCATCCTCGAAACAAGCGCTCCAAGTAGTGATGTCCTGGCACGGGTCGATTTTAGATGTCGAGCATTTT
>JAHFAB010000285.1 GCA_023250795.1 Bacteriovoracaceae bacterium | reverse complement strand
CGCTTTGGCAAGTCAGCTCATACCCCAAGTCAATGACCTGCGCAGATGGGACTTAGAGCTGACTCTGCCACTTTATAAGAGATCAGTGCAGCTTGGAGTGAGTCAGTCCTATTACGAAAAAAAACTGGCAGAGAACGATCTAGCTCTCAAGCGCTCTGAGCTCGATTGGAGATTGCGGGCTCTTTTGGGCGATTATTTGCTCCAAGTTTATAAAGAAGTGACTTTGCAAAATTCGATCTCAATTGCAAAAACAAATCTTCGAGAAGCAGAGCTGAGATTTCAACTCGGGCAGAGAACCAAAATTGATTTGTTGCGAGCCAAGGCAAATCTCCTTTCTCTGGAGTCTAAGAATTTTTCTTATCAAGCAGCCAAGCAAAGTGCGTTAGACGCTCTTCTGGAATATTCTGGCCTTGATCGACAAGAGTTTGAACTGCCTGAGTTTAAAAATCTGGTTTCAAACGAGGACACACTGGTCAAGACTTTAGATCGGTTTTCGAACGCTGACTCTAGTATTAATCAGATCAAGCCTTTTCTAAATGCGGAAAACCCTGCCCTAGAAAAAAAAATAGTAGACTCTAGCCCAGTCTATCGTCAGTATCTTGCGGAGCAAGATTTTGCACAGAGCCGGACTCAGTCTCTGATGGCTGAGGAATGGCCAGAACTTTTACTCAAAGGCTCCTTGAACAAACAGGGCAGTACTTGGAGTGATTCTTTCGCTTCTGGAAACAGGTCTTATTCGATTGCTCTGGTTCTCAATATCCCTCTTTTTTCTGGGGGAAGTATCGTGAGTCGTTACAATGAGAAATCTTATTCAGCAACCGCCAATGATCTAAAAACAGAAAAAGACCTGCGGCATTTTAAAAATGAGGTCGAAAACGAGAGAGTTCAAATTCGTTCTCTTCTCTCTGCTTTAGAGGCTGAGAAACTGAGTCTTTCCCAGAATGAAGAAATTGTTCGCCTGTCGTTTAAGAGCTATCAGTTGGGAAAGGCAACCATGTTAGAGCTTCTCAGCAGTCAGAATGATCTGATCGATTCTAAAACTAACCTGGCCAAAACAAAAACGGATTTAGCAGTTCTGGTGAGGAAATTTGCATGGAATTTAGGAGTGTCTGCATTATGAAATTCAAACCGTTTCTTTTTTTAGCATTCCTTTTTTTGGGCTGTAGTGGCTGTACCCCCAAAATTATACTCAAGGCCATCCGAGTCGCCTCTGGCTCCGTCGAGTCTACGGTCACAACCACAAGTTCTGGCACTGTTCAGGCCGAACAACAGGCGGTTTTAGGTTTCAGTGCCCCAGGTCGAATTGCTTTGATTCGCGTGCACAGTGGAGAAAAAGTAAGAAAAGGCCAGGTTTTAGCTGAACTTGAAAACAAAGATTTGCGCGTGATTGCTGAGGACTCGGAAAGAGAAGTCAAAAGAGCGCAAGAACTTTTTAGTTCGGGGCTGGTCTCACAGGCTGCGCTAGATGACGCGAAAAGAAATTTCGAGGTGGGAAAAGCGAACTTTGAGAAAACGGTCATCCAGGCTCCGTTTGATGGGGTGATTACAGAATTAAATTTGCAATTAGGAGAACTTTTTCAAAGCTCGATTGCTCCTAGCACAGGTGTAAAAGCACCGATTCGTCTCGTAGATCTTAAGCCTAGGATTGTAAAGGGAGATATCGACGAAGTGGATCTGTCCAAAGTGAAAGTGGGCGCGCAGGCTCGAATTAAAATCCCAGCTGTTCGTTCAAAACCCTATTCTGCTTCGGTGGGTCGTGTGGTTCCATTTGTCAGTGTACTCAAAGAAAAGGACAGGACTTCTGAAATCGAGCTTAAAATCACGGAAGAAGGCGAGTTGATCCCGGTTGGCGCTTCGGCAGATGTAGAAATTGTGATTGAATTGAAAAATGGCGTGCTCATCGTTCCCACTCGGGTGATTTTAGGTCATGGGGATCAAAGGTATGTCTTTCGTTTAGAAGAGGGCAAGGTTTTCAAAACCCCAATCAAAATCGGGATTGGAAATTACGATAAAACGGAAATTCTCTCAGGCCTTATTGAAAATCAAGCTGTGGTTTACCCTCCTGAAGATTTTGAACTTTTGGATCATATGAAAGTCAAAGCAGAGATCAAAGCATGGCCCTCATCGAACTAAAAGAAGTCACTAAAACTTTCTGGATGGGAGATGAAAAAATCTCCGCACTTGATCACGTGACTCTTGATATCAAAGAGGGAGAGTTTCTCTCCATTTCAGGCCCTTCGGGTTGTGGAAAATCCACTCTCTTGAGTATTTTAGGATTACTCGATCAACCCAGTTCTGGAGTTTACACCCTCGATCAGAAACCCGCTCATGCCTTAAACGATAATGAGCGTGCACAGCTTCGAAATCAGAAAATAGGCTTTGTTTTTCAAGCATTTCATCTCTTGCCACGGGCTTCGGCTTTGAGAAATGTGGAGATGCCCTTAGTTTACTCGGCTAATTACGATCATACTTTCACAAAATCCAAAATGAGGGAGAGGGCTCTTCAGGCTTTAGCAAAAGTTTCTCTTACAGATCGAATTCAACATAACCCCAATGAGCTCTCTGGAGGGCAGCGTCAACGTGTGGCGATTGCTCGGGCACTCGTCAATCAGCCGAAACTCATTTTGGCAGATGAGCCCACGGGGAATTTGGATTCGAAATCCGGGCAGGAGATTTTGGCTCTTTTTGAGGAGTTAAACCGGCAAGGGGTGACTCTCGTCTTAGTCACACACGATCCCAAAGTGGCTAGCCGTGCGAAGAGGAGTATTGTGATGTTGGATGGAAAAATAGAACGAGATACCTATGCCACTCAGTGAGATTTTCTACCTCGCACTTGAGTCACTCTTTTCCAATAAACTTCGAGCTGGCTTGACCATGCTCGGGATGATCATAGGAGTGGGGGCTGTCGTACTTCTAGTTTCGATTGGCAATGGCGCAAAAAATTATATCACGAGCGAGTTTGAAGGGATTGGAACGAACCTTATCATTGTTCAACCGGGTAAAACGGATAAGAAGATGGGGTTTGGTCCTCCGGTGGGGAGCTCAAAAGAAAAACTGACTTTAGGAGACGTAGACGCGCTCGAGCGACAGAGCACAAATCTAGAGGCGGTGACGGGGATTTTATTTGGCGCAGGGACGGTCAAGACAGTCGATCGCTCGAATAATATTAATATCTTAGGGACGAATGAAAAGTTTATTCAGATTTTTAATATAAAAATTGCACAAGGCCAGTTCATTTCCCAAGAGGAAACTTTCGGCAGAAGAGTGGCTGTTTTAGGGAGTCACGTCGCAGAGAATCTTTTTGGAGATCAAAACCCCATCGGTCAGCTTGTGAAAATCAATGATAGCGAGCATCGGGTCATTGGTGTGACAAAAAAAGCGGGATCTACTTTAGGATTTAACATGGATGACTTGGTTTTTATTCCGACTAAAACCGCAATGAAAGTGTTTAATGAGGATAAACTTTTTGGAATCAGGGCTCGCGCCAAATCTAAGGTCAGTATGGACGATGCGGCTGAGGAGATCAAAACGATTCTTTCGCAACGTCATAACGGCGAGGAAGATTTTACCTTGGTCACGCAATATTCGATGCTTGAGACGATGAACACGATTTTAGGCATGCTCACTTATGTTTTAGCTGGGATTGCCATGATCTCCATGGTCGTCGGCGGGATTGGG
>JAHFAB010000284.1 GCA_023250795.1 Bacteriovoracaceae bacterium | reverse complement strand
TCTAGAACCTCTGCTTTTGCAGAGCGGGAAACCGCATTGGATTACCACACCGGTCGAACACGATTCTGTTTTACAAATGGTCGAGTGGTTGAAAAAAAGAGGGGGCACGGTTGATTTTCTTCCAGTGGATCAAAATGGGGTCCCTTCCATCGAAGCTCTAGAAACTCTCTGGAAACCCGAAACTGCTCTGGTGAGTATCGTTTGGGTCAATAATGAGACGGGTGTGATTCACCCCATTACTGCATTTTCAAAGGCTATTTCAAGAATGGGTGGAATTTTCCACGTGGATGGCGCTCAGGCATGGGGAAAAATACCGGTCGAACTTGAGGAAACAGGGGCCGATCTAGTCACTTTTTCTGCTCATAAAATCGGGGCACTCTCTGGGACTGGGGTGATCTGGAACCGGCGTGGTATCCCAATTGAACCATTGATCTTTGGAAAGCAAGAAAAGGGGAGAAGAGGTGGAACTGAAAATAGTTCTGGAATTTTTTCGGCTGGGATAGCAGCATCTCAAATCAGCTTTGATCAAGAGGTTCTTTCATTGCGAGATCGTCTTGAAAATGCTATTTGCCAGCAGATTTCAGGTGTTGTTGTGAATGGTATTGGCGCACCCAGAGTTCCAAATACACTGAACCTCAGTTTTGATCACGTCGAAGGTGAAAGTTTAGTGATGGCTTTGGATTTGGCGGGGTATAGTGTGAGCGCTGGATCCGCCTGCTCCAGTGGTGTTCTAGAACCTTCTCATGTTTTGTTAGCATTAGGAAGGAGCCGAGCTCAGGCGCTGGCTTCGATACGTATATCTTTAGGTCCGGGCATGACCTGGGAAGTGTTGAGTCGGTTTATTGACAGTTTGAAGATCATTATTGAAAACTTGAGAAGGGTCCGACAGGTCAATATGAGTGATAGAATAAAAGATGAAAAAATAAAGGAATCTGCTTTGTGAATACTATAGAGAAAAGTGAAAAAATATTAGTCGCTATGAGCGGTGGAGTTGATAGCTCGGTTACTGCGGCACTTCTTAAAAATCAAGGTTACGATGTCATTGGCGTCCATATGCAGCTTTGGGATCATGGAAAAGCAAACGTAGAGCGTTTTGGCGGACGTTGCTGTTCGCTGATTGATTCGCAAGATGCGCGAAGAGTTTGTGATAAAATTGACATTCCTTATTATGTAATTAATGCACAAGACGTGTTTATGGAGAAAGTGGTCGATTACTTTGTTCATGAGTACATTCAGCAAAGAACCCCTAACCCATGTGTGCAGTGCAATAACCAGATTAAATTCAATTATCTTTTCCAGAAAGCCGATGAACTCGGCTGTACTAAAGTTGCAACTGGTCATTATGCTCAGGTCATACAAGATATCAGCTCTGGAATACCCCGATTACTCAAGGCCGTTGACCCTCAAAAAGACCAAAGTTATTTTTTATTCGGATTAACTCAAAAGGCGCTTCAGAGAACAGTCATGCCTTTGGGTGGAATTCCAAAAATGATGGTCAGAAAATTGGCCGAAGAATTTGGACTTGCAGTAGCACAAAAAGCAGACAGCCAAGAAATCTGTTTTATTGGAGAAGAAGGTTACAAGAAGTTTATTGAAACACGTGTTTCAACTGGATTGCGACCCAGAGGTGTTATTCAGACAAAAGATGGAAGTATTGTGGGTGAGCATGAGGGTCTTTATCGTTATACAATAGGGCAAAAGAAGGGCTTACAGCTCTCAGTCAAAGATGCAGAAAATTATTTTGTCACTGGGTTTGATCCTGGGAGGCAAGTTTTAGTAGTAGGACCTGAATCAGATCTTTTTCACAAAGAACTGATGGCAAGTCATGTGAACTGGATCAATGCGACTGATGGTCTCCACAGTATTCGATGTACTGCAAAAATTAGATCCAGGCACCAAGAGTCAGCCTGTCGACTTACTTTTTTTGAAAATCAAACTATTCATGTCGAATTTGACGAACCTCAGCGAGCGATCACCCCAGGACAAGCGATTGTTTTTTATGATGCAGATGAAGTATTGGGTGGAGGATTTATCGATCGGGTTGGATCTTACAATTCATGAAGCCAGAGTATCTTATCAGAACGTTGGGCTGCAAAGCTAACGCCTATGACAGTGAGTTGATCGAAGGGGAACTGAGAAAAAAAGGGTGGTCTCCAGCAGAAAATGGGGCGTCTGAAAACGTACGACTTTGCATAGTGAACACTTGTACTGTCACTGACGAAGCGGATCGACAGAGCAGAAAGACCGCTTCGAAACTGGCAAGAGAATATCCAAAATCTAAAATCGTAGTGACAGGCTGTGCAGCAGAGGTGGATCCAGAAAGGCTAGCTCAGTCCAAAGGGATTCATTATGTGATTGGAAACCGAGATAAGAATCGATTGGTAGAGCTCGTTTTAGAAAACATAGGAGGGGAGCTGGAAAGCGTTCCAAGTGATGTGGGTGAGGTATTAGGAGTTGCACAAAGTTATGAAGAAATAAAATCTCAACACCCATTAGATCGGATTTGGCCCTTACCTGAGCTAAAAACAGGAGTTGAGGGCACCAATCATAAAACCCGCGCTTTTTTAAAAATTCAGGAAGGTTGTAATTCGTTTTGTACTTATTGTATTATTCCGTACGGTCGGGGTCCTAGTCGGAGTCTAAAAATAGAAGAGGTATGTGAAGAAATTCGCAATCTCATTCACGAAAACTATCAAGAAGTCGTTCTCACCGGAATTAATTTGGGTGATTTTGGATCTGATTGGGGAGCAGGGGAGGGGCTGATAGAGCTTGTTCGAGCGATTTTGAGTCAAACAGATCTCAAGAGACTGCGCTTGAGTTCGTTAGATCCAGTCGAGATTTCACCTGAACTGATGCTACTCATGTCTCAAGAGCCCAGATTATGTCCCCATTTTCATGTTTCTCTCCAAAGTCCTCAGAGTCGAATCCTCAGGCTAATGAAAAGAAAATATCGATATGAAGATGTCGAGAAGTGCCTAAAGCAGATTTCCGAAATTCCTTCCCCAGTGGGAGGAGTTTTTGTGGGTATGGATTTGATCACGGGGTTTCCAGGTGAAACTGAAGAAGAGTTTGATAGGACTTTGAGTGTTTTGGAATCTCTGCCTTGGAGCAGACTCCATGTTTTTCCCTACAGTGAGCGCAAAGGTACCCCTGCTACACGTCTGCCTGAGTCTGTCTTACCCAAAGATCGAACTTTGAGGTGTCGGAAACTGAGAGAGCTCAGCTTAAAAAGGCTCATCTCACATTATCAAAGGGCATTGGACACTGAAGCCACACTGGAGGTTTTACTCGAGGGGGCAGTGAAAAACCCAGAAACTGGAAAACGTTGTTTTTCGGGCTATACGGCTAATTATCTAAGAGTTTTACTGTCAGAAACTGAAGAGTTACAGGGACTTAGAAATAGTTTGGTCAAAGTAGTTCCAGAATCTTTGGTCATAGATGAAAACGCAGGAGACGTGGCGGTTCAATGCCGTGTCGCATCATAAACTTGCAAAATCCGACTATTCCTGTTACCCATAACGACTAGGATTTGATAGGTATTATGCAGTTCGAGAAACTTCAAGATCTATTGGGATATCGGTTTGGAGATCGATCGATTTTGCTGCAAGCGCTCACGCACACGTCTTATGGGCATGAGTTTTTGCAGGAAAAATCGATAGCTCTCAGGGACAACGAACGTCTT
>JAHFAB010000283.1 GCA_023250795.1 Bacteriovoracaceae bacterium | reverse complement strand
GGATGGCATAAAAGTCATCACCCCAGAGCAGTTTTTGAAACTTTTAAGCGAAGAAGAGTGAGCTAAAACATATGCACCCGCACCCCCTCTTGCTGAAAAAACTTGCGGATTTCAGCAGAGTTCAGGGGTTCAAGCCTCCAAAGAAGTTCATGGAGCAGTTTCAGTGTTTTTTCTCCATCTGGGGAGTTTACTTTTTCAGTGAGTTTTCTGACATCCGTGGTGATGGCGATGAGGTTATTGGTGAGTTTGGATAGATCTGATTTGAACACGTTGGATTTATCTATCCAGGTCAAAGTTTTATTGAAATTTTCGCTGAGCTTATAAAGGTGTTCTATAGAATGCGCAATATCGCCACGGTTTTCGTCTAAAATATCTTTTATTTTTCCTGCAAGGTCAAAACTCTGTGAGATGAGTTGGTCAATTCTTGGAGGATCCACTCCAGCTAGAGTTTGCCCAGAAGAGACCGTGGGAGAGTTGAACGAGCCAGGTGTGATTTCAATATAACGTTCGCCAATAATGCCTGCCAGATTGATATAAAAGCGACTGTCTTTTCGTATAGCTTGAGCAGCCTCTATGTTCACAGAGATTTTGAGTCGAACAGGAAATATGGCTTTTTTGGGAGCACTCCCAGAAGGATCTAAGTTTGGATCAGGCCAGGTGTCAGCACTTCCAGGTTCTTTGAGAGCTACTGGGGAGGATAGAGGGGCGGGAACGAAAAAACCAATTTTTTCAACTCGGCCCACTTTGATGCCTGAGACGCGAACGGGTGAGCCAACCTCAATTCCACCCGCAAAGTTATAGGTGACATAGAAATCAAGAGAGCTTTTAAACGGATTTTTGATACCAATGGCCCAAGCAAAGACGAGTGCCAAGATCAGGGTACCTGTGATAAAAACGCCTACTTTGATTTCATTGGTGAGTTTCATGCTTAACCTACCTATACATTAAAATAATAGAGTAAACAAATAAGTCAGTAAAAAATCTAGACAAATGACTGTGAGAGTAGAGGTCACTACCGAATTAGTAGTGGCAAGTCCCACTCCTTCAGCTCCTCCTTTGCATTGAAACCCATAGGCACACGAAATGATAGGGATAACGGCTCCAAAGACGACCCCTTTGATGAGAGCTCCTACAAGGTCTTTCGGGTGGATGAAGTGTACTGTGGCATTGAAATATTCGGGAACCGTAAAATGGTATTTCAACACAGCTACTGCCGAAGCACAGATCAAAGTAATGAAAACTGATATCACAATGAGGCAAGACATAGAAATCATACTGGCAATAAAACGTGGAAAGACCAGAAAACTGATGGGGTCTATTCCAAGAAGCGTGAGAGCGTCGATTTGATCAGTAATTTTCATGGTTCCGATTTCTGCTGTTGTAGATGCTCCACTATTTGCAACGATCAAAAGAGCCGGGATGGCAATTCCCAGTTCTCTGACTACAAATTGTCCGGTAAATCCAGGCATCATCGTGACTGACTGCAAGGATTCATGCAGGTGCCATGCGATTTCGTTTGTGACCACTAGCCCTGTAAACGCCGTTGAAACAGAGATGATGGGAAGGGTTTCTATTCCTGAGCTGACAATGGCCTGTACAATCTCAGATTTTCTAAGAGGGATTTGACCCAAGAGAGTTTTTTGGAAAATATCCATCATTTGTAATGTGATTTTTTTCAATAAAAGAACGACTTCTAATGTCATGCTGTATGTACTCCCCAGAGGAGATTGAAAAATTCGTGAATGAAATCTAAAAAATAACTGGTCAGAAAATTGGCGATGACAATGTAAAAGCAAATATATGCAGCTGCTTGTGTGACAGCCCTTCCCACTCCTCTGGCTCCACCACTGGCTGTATATCCTTTGTAACAGGCGACTCCTGCTACAATAATTCCGTAAACTAAAGATTTGAAAAAACCTGAAGCCAAAGTCCAGATCCCCGTAAAACGTGGGATGCTCGAAGAGAATTGTAAGAAATTGACTCCGCAAAAGAGAGAGGCAATACCCATTGCCCCTAAAATACCTATAATCAAGCCTAAAATCAGGAGAAATTGGCTGCCCACGATAATAGAAATCATACGTGGGACGACAAGGTATTGGATGGGGTTCATACCCAGGCATTCTATAGCGTCAATTTGTTCTGTGACTCTCATGGTGCCCAGTTCCGCAGCCGTGAAAGCCCCAATCTTTCCAGCGAGTAAAAATGAAATAATCAGAGGACCAATTTCTCTTACAAGAGCTGAAGTGTTTAGACCTCCTAAGTAAATTTGCGCGTCAAAATTCTTGAGCATCAAGTTAAACTGCAAGACCAATATAGCACCCACAAATACTCCAGCGAATAGAACTGTTGAAAAAGATCGGCTAAAGACGGTCGATAGATGCGCCATAATAGCTTTCGAATTACCCTGGGTTCTAAAAAAAGTTCTGATGGTGAGGACAAAAAAATGTGTCAGGCTGCCTACTTCGTGAAAAAAAGAAGATAGAATTTTCCCGCTCAATTTTCTCATTTCACTTCCTTTTGCGTGATTTCATCTTCTTGAAATAAAGTTTCAGATAGAAAATCCACAATCAATGGGATTTTAGATTTTCTCATTTCTTCTGGGGTACCTAGAGCAAGAATTTCCCCTTGATCGAGTACTAAGATCCGGTCTGCAATCGAAAGTGCACAGGCCATGTCATGAGACACAACCACACTTGTGATTTTAAGTTCTCGGGAGAGTTCAAAAATCAGATCTGTAATTGCTCTCGTCGTGATTGGGTCTAATCCAGTCGTGGGTTCATCAAAGAGGATGTAGCTGGGCTCGGGTGCCAAAGTTCTAGCGATGGATGTTCTTTTCTGCATCCCGTGCGAAATCTCTGGGGGGAAGCGTTCTAAAATAGAATCTGTTAAGTGTACCCGTTTCAGTTTGTCAATGACGACAGACTTTTTAGCTTCTTGAGATAAAAGGGTGGGATGTGTTTTCATGTACTGGGGAGTGCCTAATCCAAATGCGACGTTTTCAAACACGTTCAGAGAATCTAAGAGCGCAGGATGTTGAAAGACCATGCCACATTGACTTCGGATCACTGCCAGTTCCTCAAGTGATAGCTTTGAGATAGGGGCTCCATCCAAATAGATATCGCCCTCATCGGGCTTCATAAGACCTACGATTTGTTTGAGTGTTACAGATTTTCCAACTCCGCTTTTTCCCAGAATAAAAAGAATTTCTCCTTTGAGGATTTCAAATGAAATATTTTGGAGAATTTTTCTTGGTCCAAAAGATTTGCTGACGTTGACAAAGCGAATACTCATTTTAGTGCTCCACCTCTAGATTCGTGAGTGGACCCGTGGGCAGGCCATTGATAAATTGATTTATTGCTAGATTTTTCGATTTTCTCATTTCTGCAGGGCTTCCCCCACTTTGTAGTTTTCCTTGAGCTAATAAGTAAATAGAATCTCCTAGTTGAAACGCCCTTTGGATATCATTGGTCACAGAAAGCAATGTGCTTTCTGTTTCTGCTTTGAGTTTCAAAATCAATTCTGCAATCGTACGTGAAGTGATCGGGTCGAGCCCTGCTGTAGGCTCGTCATAGAGAATGATTTCAGGAGATAAAATCAAAGCTCTGGCGATGCCCAATCTTTTTTGCATTCCTCCGGAGAGTTCGTCTGGAAAAAGATCTTCTGATCCTGTGAGCTCTACTTC
>JAHFAB010000282.1 GCA_023250795.1 Bacteriovoracaceae bacterium | reverse complement strand
AGGAACTCATTCAAAACTTCGAAAAAAAATGAAATGGAAGAAGCTGTATAAATTAATTTAGCCCATTTTCCCATTTGACAAATTATAGGAAAATGGGTATCCTGAAAACATGAGCGTTGCAAAAAAAATAAAAAGCTTGGAGATCGATGAAAGAGGACGAATTACCCTTCCTAAAGAGTTTCGTGAAGGTGTAGAGACCTTCGCACTTGAGCCAAAGAAAAATGGGGTACTCCAGTTAGTTCCTCAACGACAAGTTTCTTTAGAAGACGCAAAACTTATTGAGAGCTTAAAAAAATCAGCTCAAGAATATAAAACAGGGAAACTTCATAAAATGCCATCTGAGTGGACGGATTGAACGTGGGAATGAAATGATGTCGCAGGGAGGGCCGTTTGAGATTATTTTCTCTACTGATGGGAAAGAGCAGACTCGGGAGATTATGGAAGATGCGACTCGAGAAGGTTTGAAAAAACAGCTCAAAAAGGCTTTGCGATTTCTTTCGGTCAACCCAAACCATCCCGGGCTTCAGTCTCATCCCATCCCACAATTTGATAAAATTTTCTTTGGAGGAAGAGTTTTTAGTTCCTATGTTCAGAACAACACTCCACAGGCACATCGTATACTTTGGCTCTATGGTCCAAAGCCAAAGCAGATCACAGTGGTAGCTGTCATTCCGCATTATTAGACTTCGCTGCGAAGTCCGTGCATGAGTATTTCCCGTGTATATAATGCTGTTTTACAAATATATTGACATCAGTAGTGAGTAAAGCAAGATACACTCATAAAAAGGGAAGAGGAAATTTATGAAGATCTCAAAAAAAGTCTCCTTAAAAAATGAACTAAAAGAATGGAACGATCCTTTGGAAGGAGATCTATCTGATTTTATGTCAAGTGGTGACTGGCAGGTTACAAGATTTGAATTAACTAAACCCAAAAACAAAGTGATCACTTTGAGGATGAGTGAAGAGCTGTTAAATTCAGTGAAAAAGCGAGCAAAGAAACTAAATCTTGATTATCAAAGATTAATTCGCATTACGCTCGAATCTTCTCTTTATAAAAGAACGTAGCCCACCTGCTTACTGATTTTCAAAACCATATGGACTTGAGCTCGGTGATGATGTGTTATTTTTGCAATTTGATAGGATGTCGTTAGCTCAGGTTGCTTTCTTACAGCTGTTAAAACATCTGCACTCAATACTCCTGACATCAGAGCACGATTCTTAATCTCAGGGCAAGAGTTTAAGACAGTTTTTTTAGGAAGCAAGTATTTTTCAAAATCAAATGACATTTTGCGAACATCGATATCCCCAAATGGTTTTGGGATATGCGGGAAAAAAAGAATTTTTCCAGAATTTTTTTTAAAATAAGGTTTTAAAATATCCCACCTTTTGGGGCGAGGATCATTTTCTTTAATGAGGGCAACCAATACACCAAGCATGTCAGGATTATATTTTGTTATTTTAAAAAGCCGTCGCATTTTAGATGGACAAAGCAAAGGACTGTATCTTTTAAGCCAAGAAAGAAAAGAATGAGTTATTCTTACATTCCAAGAAAGCTGTAGTGTTGCAGTCACAACAAAAAGCTCCATGTCTTGGAAATGGGATTTCATTTCTGACAAATCTTCCTCGAATGAAAGATTTGCTCCGAAATAAATCAACTGCTTGAGAAATAGTTTATTTTGCGAGTTTTCTAAGTGCATTGAGTATTTCCTCAAAATTAGGATAAAATCTTTTGTGCTCTGGAGTTCTTGTCTTTCGAATAAACTTTATTGCACATATTATTTCTTGGTTCGTTGGATTAAGAACTGTTAAATCTTCGATATCTTTTGGATTATCATTTCCTCGATCTACAAACGCTGCTGCTTTTAGTTGTATGATATCCACTCTTGAAGCATAAAGAATTTTAATATGAGAAAATCTAGAATCATGGATGAGTCTTTCGTTAAAACCCTCTGGCAAAGGTAGTCCGGCAGAATCATCGCTCAACCAATCCTCTTTTAAGTGATTTTTCAAGCCGATTTCATTGATTTTAGAAAACAGATCACCTTCAAGATCAGTTACAGTATCAATATCATTTGTATTGATAGACTCAAAACCAGACAAATACATGGCAAAAGTACCAATGATTTTTAATTCAATCTGCGTATTTTTGAACAACAGCCATTCATTAAGTTGCAGTAAAGCATTAAGTAGATTTGTTGACATAGAATTATTATAATACGCTATTGTTTTAAAAGCACCATTTTTTATTCAAGCTCTAACTGCGCACCCCCCCTAAGAAACCCCTAGGAAAACTGAATATTTGACAGAATTAATACACTGTGTCATAACCTACCCAGCTTTGGTTCATGAAAGTGGACTGGGGAACTAAAAAATAAGGAATGGAATATGAATCATAAAAGAATGTGGTTTGCGGTATTGGGTTCTTGTTTGGGATTGACTGTTGGGCTCAGTGCTTGTGGGGATAAGCAGAGCGAGTCTCCGGCTCCAGTGCAGAAAGCTGATTATATTGGGTATTGGAATTTTTCTGACGAAGAAATGAAGAAAAATAATAATGAAGATTCTGCAATGATAGAAATCAAAGGAGATGATCTCATTGTATTATACCACGTAGAACACCTTTATCAGGAGGTGCGCGATGGACTAAAGCTTGTGTCAGAAGGGGATAGTTTTTTTATTGTTGATATAGGTAAAGATGGAAAAATATCTGAAAAAGAAAAAAGGCCTATTTCCCTGAAATCGAACAAGCAGGAAATGCTTGTTGAAACTAAAGATCACGATAAAAAGGTCACTTATACTCTTCAGAAAATGACTAAAGAGAATGCACTTGTGAGAATCGAAGCACTTAAGAAAATGGGAGAAGAGAAACAGAAGGCAAATGGAGACGCTGAAAAAAAGAATGAAGAAACCGGAGCAGTCGTTCCCGAAATAAAGCCAGAAGTAATGCATGAAACAAAATCAGAATCCAAACCAGAAATCAGAAAAACGGAGACGGGATTTGTTTTCATACGTGATATGAGTGTTCCGAAACTAGGAGAAGCTTGGCGCGATGAGAGCGGGATGATCTGGGGCGATATCGCCAGGAACCGGGATGGGTCGATTCTCTATACGGTCCAAAGTTCGAAGTATGAGAATGAACTAAGAGAGAAATTGGGAAAGCCGAAATTAGCCGAAGGAACTTTGGGTGCCAAAGAATATTGCGAAAGTATCGGAGCGCAGTTACCAAGCGGAAAATTACTAACTGGAAAAAGTGACTTCGAACGCCTGCGAGAGTACATGGGAGCAGATAAGGGAACCCTTGGATGGATGATTCCTGAAGGATACAAGCCTCAGGTGCTTCCAAATCTTGAGCATTTCTTTTGGTCTTCGTCGGTTTCCCCCGATGATTCCTTTTACGCCTACTACTTCTTTTTTGGGCGTAATGGGGGCATCTACTACTTCAACCGTAGTAACGACAGCTTCTCTGTGCGTTGCGTCGTGCCGCGGCGCTAGCGTGGGAGTGCTCATTTGATTATTTGATTATTTTGAGCGCGGGCGCTCAGTCGCCCGCGTTTGATTTACCCCAGACAGAAGCTCGGGGGATTTCCTGGCAAACAGGCAGTGAGGGACTGCCTCCTGGGTTCTGCATCAGTCGACGCAGGCAAGCAGCAACTGGATCAGATGCCTGGAGTTGCTCAGTGTATCCACAAAGATCTAGAATGAGTTG
>JAHFAB010000281.1 GCA_023250795.1 Bacteriovoracaceae bacterium | reverse complement strand
GATTTGCTTCAGAACCAGACGAAGTAAAAAGAATCTGCTCTGGGTCAATTGGCTTTCCGGGCTTTTTACTAAAAGATGCGGCAATGCTTTCCCGAGCTTCAGAAATAACACGTTTGGCTTTGCGTCCATGGAAATGAATACTCGAAGGATTTGCCAAAGAAAAATCCAACCCACCCCAAAGCTCTATGAGCGCTTTTTTTACTAGGGGATGAAGAGGCGCGCTCGCATTGTAATCAAGATAAATCGCGGGTCTTATTCGTTTGGACAGCATTGGGTTGCGGCGTGGCTTGAGGAACCTGTAAGGTTTCTGTTTTTGCAGCTCCTTTGGGTAAGTCCTGAGTAGTGCCTCGCGCTTTCCTTACAAGATCTCCAACAGAAGTAGTTGTGAGATATTCTTGCATGATGATCCCCAAGTTTTCAAAATAACCGCGAGTTAAAACAAACTCTACTGTATCGCTCTTACTATCGGAGCCACCCATGAGATCGCGAGCCGGATTGATATTCTCTCCTACGCTCAACAAAACGTCTTTCACTGCAATTTCGTCCATAGATCTGGCGAGTACATACCCTCCACCTGGTCCGCGGACGCTTTTCACTACTGAGCCTTTTCGCAGTCTTCTAAAGAGCTGTTCCAAATAGTGGAGTGAAATTTTCTGGCGTGTCGATATTTCCTGGAGTCGTACCGGTCTGCCATTTGAATTAAACGTTAGGTCCAAAATCGCTCGGACGGCATAGCGTCCTTTTGAGGTCAATCTCATTATTTCTTCTCCCTTTTCCTCAGAAAATTCATAAAGCATTGGTACCATGCTGTAGTTAGTGCGTCAACTACTATTCCTTATTTTTTTAGTCATTTTTTATTTTAATCTTCTCCCCACTTTCTTCCGATGAGCTTTTGAAATGGGTAAACCGGGTAAACCACCGCAAAAGGATTTCCATCCTTATACAGTAGATACCGATAAAACAGGGGAAGTCCCCAGTATTAATCGCCTTTTAAACAGAAAAAAGCTTTTAAAATCAAGCAGTAACCCTCAACAGCCCCCACAGTCCTTTGCCCCTCTCAAACTGGTCGAGCCCCCTTCACCCCTAGAGTTGCAAGAAAGCGAAAATTTTAGCAAAGCTGAGATTTCAGGGGAAATGGACCTTTCTGCAATCCAAATGGAAATTCCACAAAAAGAGACTCCCAAGCCGTTTTCTTCTCAGCTCAAAGATTCTAAGAAACAGATGAAAGGCCAATCCCAAGCAAACTTAGAGGAAGTATCGGAAATTTCTATTCAAGAGACAGACATTTCAGACATGCAGTTTGAAATATCACTCAAGCCCGGCGAAGCTCCCCCAGCTTTAAGCAATAACGCAAGAGTCTCAAACGGAAAAGAAAACCATCAGATTCAAAAAGGGGGACGTAAAAGTCAACTAGGTCCTCCAATGAAGCTCATCCAATGGGAGTTGAAAAAACTGAAATCTGCATCTGACCCGCTGGGTCAATGTCTGAGTATTGTTTTTGACTCCGGATCACATAGCGCATTATTTTTGGCGATCACCCCCGGTCCTTCTGGATCTCCAATCCCGCATTTTGTCAGTACAGCAGCAGTGGATCCAAAAGAGAGAATCATTCTTTGGACGGGTCTGCGATGGGATCCTAAATAGTTCCAGAACTCTGGAACCAATTTGTAAAAACAGGATTTGTAGAATTCCCCCCCCCCGGAACGATGACTAACGTCATGAGTAATCGCAACGTGATTCGAGGAGCGTTTGGGGTCGAGCAAAACGAATGGTTGTCACTGATTCGTATAGGAGAACTGAGTTCTTGTCGTGGAGTTGTAGCGATTCTTTCTAAAGGAAGCTTACGTTCTGTCATGAATCAAGTTCTGTCGATTGTCAGTCCTCAATCGACTCTTGCAGCCCAAGCAGCTGCAAAATCTAAAGTAGCTTAGAGACTGAGATCTCCCGACCTTTTGGAAAAAAACTCATTTTCACTTTCCAAACTGATCCGCGTGCTGATCTAATGAGCTCGGACTCTAATTTCGGCCAAGCAGAAAGCCATCCAGTCACAATCAGACAATCTCTTTCACTAAAGTAATGTAAAATCCCAGCTTCTTCTATCTCTTGCATGGACTTCAATCGATAAAAATCAATATGAACCAATTTCCCATAATCATGAACGATTGGAAAACTGGGGCTCCCGTGAGAAGGTAATTTGAAGTTCAAAGCCTCTAAAAGCATTTTTGCAAATGAAGTTTTTCCAACTCCCAAAGGCCCATCTAAAAAAATCCAATCTTGTGGACCGAGTTTTTTTACAAACCGAGATACAAACTCTCGAGTGTCAGTTTCAGAGAAGCTTTGTACGGCCTTCGACAGAGCGGTTTGTTTCTGGAGTCGCTTTGATTTCTTTAAAGGCATTACTAATATTATCGATAATATCTGGAGCAGTCATACTGCGATGCCCGAACGCTCTGGCTGCAAAATCTCCAGCCACGCTATGAAGATAGATCCCGAGCAAAGTCCCCTGAAACGCGTCTACTTTTTGGCCTAAGAGCCCACCAATCATTCCAGCGAGCACATCTCCGCTCCCTGCAGTTGCCATCCCGTCATTCGGATAATGATTGAGGTACAAAATATCTTCGGGAGAACCAATCAGGGTGGCAGCCCCTTTCAGAACCACAGTTGCATGAGTCATCTTCACTGCATCTCGAACTGCTTTTACAGGAAATTCTCGAACCTCCTCTTTTGAAATTTGTAAAAAACGAGCCATTTCACCTGGGTGTGGGGTCAATACAGTTTGCGCTCCACTTCTTTTAGATAAAAGATCGTAGAGTTTGAACTCAGAAATAATATTCAGAGCGTCAGCGTCCAATACCAAAGGCCCAGGATATCTCATCAAAAGCTCTTGCATCAAAGTCTTACTCTCAGAACTCACGCCCATACCAGGTCCCACGACAATGCTCGAATATTGTGTGAGGTTTTTTTTATACATCTCATATTCGGGTCCACTGAACTTGAGCGGAACACACATCGTTTCGTGGGGAAGCTTTAGGATCAAAGGCTCAAAGCAATTTTCCCAGGTGGCCGCGGTCACAAGTCCAGTTCCCATTTTATGACAGGCGCGCGCAGCCATGGTGAGTGCGCCCAAGCGCCCGGGAGTTCCACCAATCAAAAGCGTATGACCGAAAGAATTTTTATGACCATACCGATCTCTCTCCTGAATGAGAGCGCTCATCGGGCCCTTCATGAGAAGAAATTTGTCACCCTCTTTGTAAAATTTAGGGGGAAGTGAAATATCCACATTGACTAATTCCCCTCGCCTGCCAGCGCCGGGTGGGAGAAAATGTCCAAGCTTAGGAAACCCAAAAGATACCGTCAAATGAGCAAGCACCGAATTTCCATGGATAACACCCGTATCTCCGTTCACACCAGTGGGAATGTCGAGAGAAATCACTTCACTTGCTCGGAGTGAATTAATCATTTCTACTATGTCATGATAAATTCCGTCGAGATTTCCTTTCAAACCTGTTCCCAATATTCCATCGATCACTGTGAAAGGACCGATCGAGCTTTTAAAAAAAGCCTCCAAATCTGCAACAGACTCTAAGGGAGTCAGTTTCCCTTTCATTTTTTTCAAAATTTCGAAATTTTTAAGCGAAGCTCCTGTGTACTTCGCTTCTGGGTTGAGGTGAAATACTCTTATTTTTCTCCCTAAACAGAGAAGATGTCTGGCGACAACAAAAG
>JAHFAB010000280.1 GCA_023250795.1 Bacteriovoracaceae bacterium | reverse complement strand
GCGAAAATCAGCGGAACGATGCGTGTTAAATGTGTTGTCTATGAAAGTAACGAGGTCTTCGCAAATATAGTCAGAATAGTTCCCTATCGCGGGGGAGTTGATGTATTGAGAGCAGCCTAGCTTTGAGGCTCCATCCACAAAGACAATCAGACATTCCGACAGTTCGCCCCGAAGGATGGCCCTGTCCAGTCGTACTTCGAGTGGTTTTGTGAACACAGAGTGGTCTCCTAGATATTTTGCCCCTCTCCCCCCCCAACCTGATAACCAATAGATTACGGGATAGGGTTCTGGTCTTTTATGGTTGTATCCTGGAGGCACATAGACTGGAAATTCTCTTTCTCCTGAGTCTCCCATCGGGAAGTTTGAAATCGCCTGTGATTGGATTGTTTTCCATTCGATCATGGTATGCTAATTACAGTTTTTGTGTGTAATATTAAAATAGATAATATTAATAATTACAATAGTTATTTTCTATAATGAAATAAAATGATACAATGGTAGGTATGTTGCCCAATCCATCTGATATTCAATATTTTATTGAAATTGCTAAAACCCTCAACCTGACCCGGGCCTCTGAGCAGATAGGCATTCAGCAGCCCTCACTTACATCAGCAATGAAGCGTCTTGAGCAAGCTGTTGGAAAATTGCTTTTTACAAGATCTCCCAGAGGGGTCTCTCTTACAAAAGCTGGATGTGATTTCTTACAATATGCACAACAACTGTTGTTTGAATGGAAAAAACTTAAACTCAATATTGAACGCACTTATGAAGAAGTGGCGGGTCGGTTTTCTCTGGGCTGCCACCCCTCTGTTGCACAGTATTCACTCCCCTGTTTTATGTCTAAACTTCTTTTGAAATATGAGAAATTAGAGATACAGCTAGTGCATGGCCTTTCGCGAGAAATAACGCAAGGAGTGCTCAATAAGAAGATGGACATAGGCATTGTCGTCAACCCTGTAGCTCATCCAGAGCTTATTATCAGAAAGATATATAATGATGAGGTTAAATTTTGGACTCGAAAAAATAAAACGCCCTTGCAGGAGGCACGCTCTGGATCTGGAGTTTTAATTTTTAATCCAGAATTTCTCCAAGCAGAAAATCTTTTAAGACAGGCAAAAAAATTTCAGATCAAATTTAAAAGAGTTCTGGAGTCGGTAAATTTTGAAGTGATTACAGAGCTCATATCATCAGGGTGTGGTTTTGGTATTTTGCCCAGCACGGTGGCCTTACAGTGGGAACAAAGGGGCCTAAAGGAAATTGAGAATACACCCAAATTGAGAGATCAAATTTCGCTCATCTACCGTGTAGAAAATCGTGAAATCAAAGCAATACAGACAATTGCACATACTATTGAAGGTACGTTTGCGGGTAAGGAGAAATTGTCAAACTCATAAAAAAGCTGGAGATACCCCCTTTTTTCGAAGTGATTTTATCGGGTTATTAAATTAACGCACTGCTCTTTCTGGGAATTTGCGAGTTTTTCGTGTACCCCCTGCATTAGGCGGGTACATGTCGCAAAATTTTGATATTTTATTAAAAATACAGGGATTTTTGGCTGATTTCTCACTGGGGATGAGCGCTCCTGAGAGAAAATTTCTAAATGACCTTATTTTTGGTATTTTACGCTCACAGTCATCACTGTTGTCTAAAATTGCAAGAGCAGTCTCAAGTGAGGAAAACGTTAAAGTTGTATATAAAAGGTTGGATAAAAATCTTGGACGCTATGTATAATCCAAATGTAACAACTTATACTCGTGAAGAAATGGCTGAAAATAAGTCATTTTTAATGTCTTCTGCCATAATTACTTATAGCAGAAAAGGGCAAGTCAAAGAAATTGAAGCTGAATTCAAAGTTGCTCATGTCATGTAGCTCAGTGAACAAAAGAATACCGAACTCATTCGTAACATTGGGGATCAAGAAGCTCTTACTTTAGTACAAATGAAGATAAAACAAGAAGACGGAACCCCTATTATTATGCATCTACTTACCAACCGGTCTACAAATAAAGGTTTTAATACACATAATTTATTGATTAAAAAAAGTAAACCTGTGGCTCCACCTAAAAACTCTAGAGATTTCTTTTTGTATTCATATGGCATGGGTCTAGCAAATATAGTGCAGTTAAATAAAAAACTCTTTTCGCCCCTAAAAACTATACTGAAAAAGTCAGAAAATGATACCCTGCTCCAATTGGAGATTTAGAACTACCTGATAAAATCACTTCGAAAAAAGGGTCAACTCCAGTAAAAGTACATACTAAGGAGTGCCTCTCCAGCACGGAAAAGTATGCATGCACCCAATCCACAGATTACAACTGACAGGATTCTATCTATTGTATAGCGAGATAGAGAGAGGTACCTACGAAAGAAGTGGGTGCTAAAGACAATTGCCACAAAGGAGAACCAACCAAAGCTGATCAGAATCATGAGTAATCCGACTGCAATTTGATCTGCTTTATTTTGATACATTGCCAAAACTGAAGAAAGTATTCCAAAGAAATAAAGAATGCATTTTGCATTAAAAAAACTTGTAATAAACCCTGTTTTAAAGCTTGATTGGAGCTTTCTTTGTTGGAGAGTAAAGGGAGAAAGGCTATCTGCTTTCACCCTAGAGGGAGAATTTTTTTCTGCAGATACCCCCAACCAAATAAGGTATGTTCCTCCGATGAGTTGGATCACCAGTAGGCTGGAGGGAAAGGCATGCAGTAAGGATTGTAGGCCCAATAAGGCAACGAGTAAAAGGATGCAGTTGCTTACTGCAATACCGAGGGCAGTCAGCAAGCCTTCTTGACGGGAGTAGGTGAGGCTTTGTCTTACCACTATTGCAAAGTCTGGCCCTGGGCTTACTGTTGCCAAAAAATGAGTGACTAAAATCAAAATTATTGGGTTTGAGGTCATTTTTGAGATTCCATTATTTTTTTGACTAAGATAGTAAAGCGGTGCTCGATCCGATAATGCAGGCTGGAGTGTGTTCCAGGATATTCCTTGTTTTCGAAGGGGACACCTAGTTTTGCCAACTTGACAGCAATTTGTCTGTGTCCTAATTGTAGGCCGTGCTCATCTGAGATTCCGGCTTCGAGTAAAACAAATCGCAACTGAGACGCATGGCTTTTAAAACGATCGAGCATTCTCACTGGATCCCAGGCTAAGTATTTGTCCCAAGTTTTTTGCTTGATAGCGCCTGTTTTTTCGTCAAAAAATAAATCTCCTAGAAGTGGAGAGTTTTTTAGATTGGGTGCGTAGCAAGGAGCCATAGACAAGGTGAGCATTGTTTCGCTTGCCTTTTGTCCTAGTGTATCTGGGTCTGGATGGTTTAGAAAAAGCTCTAGAAACTTGTTGACTCCCCCCGCCTGCTCGAGTGTTTCAATCGCAAAAATAATATTTCTTGGAAGGTTGGCTTCGAAAAAGGAGTCTCCTGAGGAGCTGCAGACAAATTTAAAACAATCAGGTCGCATGATGCCGTTGACCAGGGCTCCAAATCCACCCGAGGAGTGTCCGGCAATTGCGCGAAAATCAGCGGAACGATGCGTGTTAAATGTGTTGTCTATGAAAGTAACGAGGTCTTCGCAAATATAGTCAGAATAGTTCCCTATCGCGGGGGAGTTGATGTATTGAGAGCAGCCTAGTACCTCGGCAACTTAATTTTTTCCGGATTTGTAGCCAAATTTTTGTCGGGCTTTCTTGCGTGTAAACTGCCAATCAATTTTGATCTTTCTCCTATTGGC
>JAHFAB010000279.1 GCA_023250795.1 Bacteriovoracaceae bacterium | reverse complement strand
TCGGCTGTTCTCTGATGGGATTTGTGATTGAGCGATTGGCTTATCGACCCTTGAGAAAATCGCCTCGAATTAATTTGCTAATCACTGCAGTTGGCGTTTCTCTTTTTCTAGAATTCTCAGCGCTACTCCTCTTTGGCTCAGATCCTAAATTCTTCCCTCAAGTCTATCAACCGCAAGGAAATCTCTCGATTGGAGAACTCAAAATTAATTCTCTCCAAGTGATCGTCTTTGGGATTGCTCTTGTCTTAATGGCGGTACTCCAAACAATTATCTTTAGGACTCGTTTAGGGCGAGCCATGAGAGCGGTGAGTTTCAATCATGAACTGGCCAGTTTGATGGGCATCAATACAAACAAAATTATCTCATCTACGTTCATGTTGGGCTCAGCGCTGGCAGGAGCGGCGGGAGTTTTAGTCGGTCTGGTTTATCCTAAGATTGAGCCACTCATGGGAACACTTCCGGGACTAAAAGCTTTTGTGGCTGCGGTTTTAGGGGGAATTGGAAATGTCACAGGAGCTGTGGTGGGAGCATTGACTTTAGGAGTGGCGGAAGAATTTTTAGTGGGATATTGGGCCCCGACTTATCGAGATGCCCTGGCTTTTGCTGTGCTAATTTTGATTCTTCTTTTTAAACCGACAGGGATTTTTGGAACTCAGCGTATAGAGAAAGTTTAGAGAAAGTTGAATGAAACCTCACGGACTTCAAACACTTTGGGTTTGGTTATTGCCAGTCGCAGTGATTTGGATTTTACATTTTTTCTGCGTTTCATCTATTGAACCCTATTATTTTACGATTCTCATGTATTCTGGAATTAATATTATTTTAGCAGTGAGCTTAAACCTCGTAAACGGATTTACCGGTCAATTCTCCATGGGACATGCTGGGTTTATGTCCGTAGGGGGTTATGTCTCTGCATTTTTGACCACAGTATTGTTTGAAAAATACCCCGTGCTCTCCACAGCTCTCACAGCCCACCATGGGTGGGCTGGCTGGGGGGCCTCTGATTTAGTTTTCTTGGGATCCCTGCTGATGGGGGGCTTGGGAGCCAGCGTGGCAGGCTATCTCGTGGGGCTTCCCTCTCTACGACTCAAGGGAGATTATCTTGCGATCGTGACACTAGGTTTCGGAGAAATCATTCGCGTATTGGTTTTAAACATCGATACGATAGGTGGGGCCAGAGGATTGCCAAATATCCCTCCCTACACTACTTTTGGGATTCTTTTTACTTTTGTGATTTTCACTATTTTTATGGTCTGGCGTCTTGTGAACTCAGCTCATGGAAGGGCTTTTCTTTCGGTCAGAGAAGACGAAACCGCCGCTGAAGCGATGGGCGTCAACACGACTCAGGCAAAAGTCAGAGCATTTGTTCTAGGCGCTTTTTTTGCGGGAGTAGCTGGTGGGCTTTTTGCGCATTATTTGCGTTATTTGAACCCTCAGACTTTTGACTTCAATAAAAGCTTCGAGATCATTATCATGGTGGTGCTTGGAGGGATGGGAAGTATCACAGGCTCTGTCATAGCCGCGATTTTTCTCACAGTGATTCGCGAAGCCCTCAGACCCTTGCAAACCTACACGCATGTGGATTTTAGAATGGTGATTTATTCACTTTTACTTATTATCTTAATGCTCACACGCCCCAATGGACTTTTAGGAACAAAGGAATTTACTTGGTTTTTTAGAAAAAAAGGTAGATCCATTTCATGACGACCGCTTTGAGTATTAAGAATCTTACGATCCAGTTTGGAGGACTAAAGGCCGTAGCTGATCTTTCTTTAGAAATACCTCAAGGGATGATTTTCGGACTCATTGGCCCCAATGGCGCAGGAAAAACCACGGTTTTCAATATGTTGACGGGAGTTTATCAGCCCACATCTGGAACGATGAGCAGTTTTGGAAAAAATCTCATTGGGTATAAACCTTACCAAATTACAAAACTGGGACTGGCGAGAACTTTTCAAAATATTAGGCTTTTTAAAGATCTTTCTGTGATCGATAATATTCGAGTGGCCATGGACAATGACCCCAATCAAAATAAACATGGTTTAGTGGCATCTGTGCTTCGAACTTTTGCTGTCATTCGAGACGAGGAGATCAAAGAAGTCCAAGCGATGGAGCTTTTGGGGATTTTTCATCTGAATGTACGGCGGAACGAGTTAGCAAAAAACCTGCCCTATGGAGATCAGAGAAGACTTGAAATTGCTCGGGCCATTGCCACAGGAGCGCAAATTCTATTGCTTGACGAGCCCGCAGCCGGAATGAATTCTCAAGAGACAGCAGATCTAATGTCGACGATCCAATCCATTCGAGACCGTTTTAAGTTGACCATTTTCTTAATTGAGCACCACATGAAACTCGTGATGGGAATTTGCGAAAGAATTGCAGTGCTCGATTATGGAGTGAAGATAGCAGAGGGCTCTGCTTCAGAAGTTCAAAAAAATCCCAAAGTCATTGAGGCTTATCTAGGAAAGGCTGCTTCAGCAAATGCAACTCCATAACGGCACACCTAATACTGCGCTCCTCATTAAAAATGTTTCTGTTCATTATGGCGCTATCACGGCCATTCGTGACGTCAGTTTTGAGGTCAAGCAAGGTGAAATTGTCACTCTCATCGGCTGTAATGGGGCGGGAAAGACTACACTTCTCAAAGCGATTTCTGGATTGATCAAAGTTTCGGAAGGCACGATTTCTTTTAAGGGAGATATCATCTCAAATACTCCAGCCCATGAAATTGTAAAAAGGAAAATCTGCCATGCCCCAGAAGGCCGTGGGATTTTTTTGAACCTGACAGTCGAAGACAATCTGGACCTAGGGGCCTGGACGTGTAAAGGGACTCCTATTCAAAAAACATCTTATCAGCAAGATCTAGAACAAGTGTTTAGTTTTTTCCCTAGACTCAAAGAAAGACGCAAGCAAAACGCAGGCACTCTTTCAGGTGGGGAGCAACAGATGCTGGCCATTGGACGTGCACTTATGGGAAACCCAGAGCTTCTCTTGTTAGACGAACCCAGCCTGGGGTTAGCTCCACAAATTATTGAGAAAATTTTCGAAATTACCGTGAAAATCAACCAATTAGGACGTACAGTACTTTTGGTGGAGCAAAATGCATTGCAAGCACTTCAGATTGCACATCACGGGATTGTATTAGAGACGGGCAAAATCGCTCTGAAAGGGAAATCATCAGAGCTTTTAGCCTCTGATGAAGTGCGAAAAGCATATTTGGGGGAATAAATTGAAAAATATTTGGATTTTTTTTAGCTTTCTATCTCTTGTCTGGCTATCTCTTATCTTTTCTGGGCTACCCTGTTTTGCCGCAGAATCGGCCAATTCTCACGTCCCTTTTTATCAGAATGAAAAACCACTTTGGGGCCTTGAACTTTCTGGATCACTCAATGCCTTTGCTGGGGGAACCCTGATTTCTACGTTAGGACTTGATAAAGTGAGATCTGCTTCCCTTGAATTCGAATTTCAACCTCCTTTTGTTCAAAAAATCGGAGTCATAGCTTTAGGTCCCTCTTTTCAACTCTATCCTTCTGGTTCTTTAGCAAATATTTGGTCAGTGGGGGGACAAGTTCACTATCAAGCCCGCTTTTTCAGAGAACAACCACTCGTCCCTCTGATGGGTTACCGACTGGAGTATTGGAATTACCGTTCGTCTACAATCAGCCCAAGCCACTTCATTGCCCAGGGGCCATTTTTTGGAGCCCTCTTTTTACTCAATGTGCTAGAACCCG